>NZ_PYCI01000022.1:0-61941 GCF_003015105.1 Chroococcidiopsis sp. CCALA 051
CACCCTACACCCCTTCTTCATGCACCACACACCACTCTTCACTACTCGCTTGCCAAATAACATTTAAACCCAGAATTCCCAATCTTTCACATCGCCAGCAGTAAAAATGTAAGTCAATGCAAAAACTTGGGAATACTAACTGTTAAGAATAACCCTTGGAGAATTCAGAATTAACTGGTCACTGGTCACTGGTCACTGATAAAGGCGATCGCTAAATCATAGTAGGAAAATGACGGTGAAAGATTCACTGCCTAGTAACGAAATAGATAGACTTCATGCCCTACAGCGGTACGATATTCTGGATACTTCACCAGAACAGGCGTTTGACGATCTCACTCGTTTGGCTGCCCAAATTTGCCAGACTCCTACAGCACTCATTAGTTTGGTCGATGCCGAGCGCCAATGGTTTAAGTCTCAAGTTGGTTTAACTATTCCAGAAACTCCTCGTCATATTGCTTTTTGCGATCGGGCAATTGCCGAACGCCACTTGCTGATCGTGCCTGATGCTTACCAAGACGAGCGTTTTGCTGACAACCCGCTCGTAACTGGAGAACCCAAAATTCGGTTTTATGCGGGCGCACCACTGGTGACATCGGACAATTTTGCTTTGGGAACTCTCTGCGCGATCGACTACGTACCTCGCGAGTTGAGTCCCCAACAGTTGGAGGCTTTAGAAATTCTGGCGCGTCAGGTAATGACACAGTTGGAGCTAAGACGGAATCTTATCGATTTACAGCAGGCACATCAACAGCAGCGGCAAACTGAATTTGCCCTGCGACAGAGCCAAGAACGTTATCGAGATTTATTTGAAAATGCTAACGATTTGATTCAATCGGTTACGCCAGATGGCAGATTTATCTATGTCAACCGCGCCTGGAAAGAAACTCTTGGCTATAGTGAAGCAGAGCTTACCGAGCTAAAAATCTACGATATTATTCATCCCGATAGCTTGGTTCACTGCCTCGAAGTCTTTGGGCGCATCATGGCTGGCGAGAAATTCGCGCAAGTTGAAACAATTTTTGTCACCAAGCAAGGCGAAAAAATTTGGGTAGAAGGTAGCATCAACTGTCAATTTGTCGAGTCTCAACCAACGGCGACTCGCGGAATTTTTCGTAATATTAGCGATCGCAAAGCTGCGGAATTAGCCCTACATGATGCTTATTGTCAGTTAGAAACCAAAGTTGCCGAGCGGACTGCCGAACTGGTCAGCATCAACCAGCAACTCCACAGTGAAATGGCAGAACGTCACCGCGCTGAGGCAGAAGTCCGGCTGTTACAAAAAATCGCTCAGGCGATCGGAGATGCCCAAAACTTTCATGCTGCTTTGGGAGTGGCACTGCGTCAGATCTGCGAATTTACGGGTTGGAGTTATGGTGAGGCGTGGATACCCAGTGCAGAAAACGATATCCTTCAGAGCAGTCCTGCTTGGTATGGCAAAAATTATAACGTCACAAGTTTCCGTAGTTCGAGCAAGAAATTTAAATTCTCCCCTGGAGTTGGTTTAATCGGTCATGTTTGGCGTTTTCAGCAACCGCATTGGGTTCCGAGTCTAGAAGACGAGACCGAGATGGCGATCGTCCGCAGCCATTTAGCACGGGCTGCTGGTCTCAAAGCAAGTTTAGCCATTCCCATTGTCGCCGATCGCGCTGCGGATAAATCGGAAGTACTAGCTGTTATCGCCTTTTTCATGTCCGAATCTTGCGCTGAAGACAAGCATCAAGTCGAGATTGTCTCAACTGTTGCTACCCAGCTAGGCGGATTAATGCAACGCAAGCGAGCGGAAGAGGGACTGCATGAGAGCGAATCTCGGTATCGTGCTGTAGTCAAGCAAACTGCTGAAGGAATTTGTCTCGTCGATATCGAGACAAAACGTATTTTGGAAGCAAATGATGCTTTTGCGCGTTTCCTCGGTTATTCTCCCGAGCGACTTTTACAACTGACGCTATACGATATTTTCGCAGGCGATCGCCTGACAATCGATCGCAATGCCCAGCGCGCGCTGAGGGGAAAAAATCTATTTTTAGGAGAAGTGCCACATCACCGCAGCAATGGCAGCGTGGCTTATGCAGAAGTTCATCTCAACTCAATTTTTTATGGTGGCAAAGAAGTTTTTTGCATCGTTGCCCACGATGTCACAGAACGCCAGCAAGTACAAGAGGCACTGCGGCAGAGCGAGGAGCGGTTACAAGCAATTTTAGATAACTCTACGGCATTAATTTACGTCAAAGATTTAGAAGGTAAATATCTCACGATCAATTCTTGGTACGGGATTCTGTTCCATTTAGATCGAACTGAGGCAATTGGCAAAACTGACTACGAGATCTTCCCGCCAGAAATTGCTGAGGTGCTGCGAACCAACGATCGCCAGGTGTTAGAGACAAAATCGGCATTGGATTGGGAAGAGGTGCTACCCCACGATGACGGTTTGCATACTTACCTTTCAGTCAAGTTTCCCTTATTCAATGCTGCTGGCGAACCCTACGCTGTTGGGGGTATCTCTACCGATATTACCGAGCGCAAGCGAGCAGAAGAAGCTCTCCGTTCTAGCCTTGCTACTAACCGCGCTCTGATCAATGCGATTCCCGATTTAATGTTCCGCATGAGCGGTGATGGAATTTTTGTCAACTACAAAGTTTCTAAAGCAGAAGAGTTAATTGTCCCGCCAGATCGGTTTTTGGGCAGACGAATTGATGAAGTACTGCCACCAGAAATCGCTCAGCCGACGATGTATTACATTCAGCAAGCCTTAGCTACGGGAGAATTGCAAATCTTTGAATACCAACTTTACACCGAAGATGAATTGCGCGATTACGAAGCGCGAATTGTCGTGAGCGCAGAAAATGAAGTGATGGCGATCGTCCGCAACATTACCGATCGCAAGCGAACTGAAGCAGAAATGCAGCACACGCTGGCTAAAGAAAAAGAACTTAGCGAACTCAAGTCTCGCTTTGTCACCATGACTTCTCACGAATTCCGCACGCCACTAACCACTATCCTGTCTTCAGCCGAATTGATGGAAGATTTCGGCTCTCAATGGGCAGAAGAAAAGAAACTGCTGCACTTACGACGCATTGTCACTACTGTCAAGCACATGAATCAACTTTTAGATGATGTTTTGTTAATTGGGAAAGCCGAAGCGGGCAAACTAGAGTGTAACCCAATCGAACTCGATATCGTCCAGTTCTGCCGCGAACTAGTAGAGGAAATGCAAATGATTACTGACAGCCACACAATTCACTTGAATTCTCAATGTGAATCTAGCGAGGTGGCGTTGGATGAAAAGTTATTGCGCCATATTTTGATTAATTTATTATCAAATGCAATTAAATATTCTCCTACTAGTAGTATCGTCAGTTTCAATCTGAATGTTGATGCAAAAAAAGTTATCTTTCAGGTGCAGGATCGAGGCATTGGAATTCCCAAAATTGACCGAGAACAGTTGTTTCAATCCTTCTATCGGGCTAGCAATGTCGGCACGATATCCGGTACGGGTTTGGGTTTAGCTATTGTCAAAAGAGCAGTCGATTTGCACTGCGGCAATATTACTGTTGAAAGTGAAGTGGGAGTAGGAACGACGTTTGTTGTTTCTCTTCCTTACGAACGAAGTTAGGAGCCACGAGCAATTTATTTATAAAGATATGACACGAGAGGTATTTGATTTTTACGATTAGGTTCTATCTACTAATTTCAGAACGCCTCTTTGCAACACAGTTTTTAACTCTAAATTAATTAGGAAAGATCGACATGAGCCGAATTTTAGTGATTGAAGATGAACTATCAGTGCGAGAAAATATACTCGCCCGTTTGGAAGCAGAAGGATTTGATACGATTGATGCAGAAAATGGATTGAAAGGCTATCAGATGGCATTGGCACATAAGCCAGATCTGATTATTTGCGATGTGATGATGCCAGAAATGGATGGCTATGGGGTACTAACAATGGTACGTCAAAATCCGCTCACAGCATCAACTCCATTTATTTTTTTAACGGCTAAAGCTGATAAATTAGACGTGCGCCAAGGCATGGAAATGGGAGCAGATGACTACATCAGCAAACCATTTACACGCACAGAACTATTGGGGGCGATCGCGGCGAGATTGCAAAAGCAGGCATTTGTCGCCCAACAGTCCGAAAAAAAGCTAGCCGAGTTACGCAGAAGTATTACCGATGCTCTACCGCAAGAACTATTGTTACCTTTAAGCGAAGTCCTAGCTTTTTCTAAAGTCCTAGTTGAAAGTTACGATACAATTAAACCTCAAGAACTATTAGAAACCGCCCAAAATCTACATAATTCTTCTCAACGCCTGCAACGAATGATTGAGAATTTTATTATGTACGCTCAAATTGAACTCTTAGCCACTAATCCTGAAGAACTACAAGCTTTACGCAGTTGTCAAACCCTCAACCCTAGCGATATTATCTTTGCTATAGCAATACAAAAAGCCAAACAATATCAACGAGAAGCAGATTTAATTTTACAAGTTGCTAATTCTAATGTCAAAATTGCGAAGCGAGACTTGAAGAAAGCGATCGAAGAAATTATCGATAATGCTTTTAAATTCTCTGAATCTGGCACATCTATTCATGTCAAAGCTGCCACTGAGAAAGATGGATTCAAAATTAGTATTACTAACTACGGACGCGCCATGTCTAACGAACAAATTGCTAGTATTGGCGGTTATATGCAATTCGAGCGCAAATTTTACGAACAACAGGGTTTAGGCTTGGGTTTAATTTTGGCAAAACGCATCACAGAATTACATGGAGGTAAATTATTTATTGAAAGTGGCGGGACAGAATTGAAAACGACTGTCAGCGTGTTGTTGCAACGTTAGATGTAGAGACGTTGCACGCAACGTCTCTACATCTTCACGTCGTATATTCAGCGTTAATCTTCACGTAATCGTAGCTGAGATCGCAGCCCCAGGCTATGCCAGAACCGAAACCACTGCCAATGCTGACGGCAATTAAAACGGTTTCGTCTTGAAAGCGATCGCCTCCGCTTTGACGCTCGAAAGCTTTTGTTTCTCCATCTTTAACCGCTAATAATTCGTTGCTCTGGGCAGTACTAACGGTTTCCACTTGAGACTTTTGTGCTGCTTTTTGCTTTAAGTATGTACTAGCAGCAGCGCGATCGAAGTCTAAGGGCTGTCCGTTTTCCATTAAGAGAAAATCTCCTAATTGGATTCTGAGATGTTCCTGCTCGAAAGGTACTCCCGCACGTCCCGCCGCAGCTGCAATTCTACCCCAGTTGGGATCGCGTCCGAAAATGGCTGATTTAACCAGGGAAGAACCAGCGATGGTTTTTGCTACCTGACGCGCGGCTTTTTCGTCGGTTGCCCCTGATACTTGCACTTCAATTAAACAAGTTGCTCCTTCACCGTCGCGGGCGATCGCTTTGGCTAAATGCTGGCACACGGCTGTGAGCATTGCTTCTAACTTTTCTGCCTCTGCACCCATTTCGGTAATTGCTGGGGTGCGCGATTGTCCGTTGGCTAAGGCAATTAAACAATCGTTGGTGCTAGTATCGCCATCAACGGTGATTTGGTTAAAACTTTTATCGGCAGCTCGACTCAACATATGCTGCCATAGAGCAGGAGAGACAGCCGCATCGCAGGTAACAAAAGCTAACATCGTCGCCATGTTGGGGTGGATCATGCCCGAACCCTTGGCAATTCCACCAATTCGCACGGGGCGATCGCCCATTGTCGTTTCTAAAGCAATCGATTTTGTCACCAAATCTGTAGTGACGATCGCTTGTGCAGCCGCATCTCCACCTGTTTCGGAAGCCTCTGCAACTAGTTGGGGAATGCCAGCGTGCATCTTGTCCATCACAATTCTTTTGCCAATTACCCCAGTAGAGGCAAGCAACACCGATTCTGAGGGAATACTCAATGCTTGCCCCAGTGCCATCGCACACTCTAGGGCATCCAACCAACCTTGAGAACCCGTAGCAGCATTAGCTTGCCCTGCATTGCAAAGAATCGCACGGGCGCTGGGTTTGTCTTGTAATCTTTGCTTGCAGTAATCGACACAAGCAGCACGGACTTGAGATGTGGTAAACACACCTGCGGCGATCGCTTCTACATCTGACAAAATTAGGGCTAAATCTGGTAGTCCTGAAGGCTTTAACCCCGCTCTAATGCCTGCCGCTTTGTAACCCCTTGGCGCAGTAATTCCACCGCCGATCTCATGCCATGCCATGTTCTCTCTCCCAACGCATAGCCTGCGATTATATCAGAAGGGGCAAGGAGCGAGGGGTGAGGGGTGAGAGATTTTGGGAATTAAGGGGTGCTGTCAGCTACTAAAACTCCCAGGAAACCGTTCCTTGCACAGTGAATGGTTCGCCATAGAAAACGCGAAGTCTGCTTGTCGCGGCTTCAAAGTAATCTGCGTCAAAGAGATTCCTAAAATTTAGAGCAGCTCTGAAGCGATCGCGCTTGTAAAAAATCGAGGCATCAGTACGAAAATAGCTAGGAAGTTGAAATGTATTGGCTAAATCGCCTTGCTGTTCTCCTACAAAATATAATCCCAAGCCAAAGCCTAACCCTTGCAAAGAACCTTGTTGAATTTCATAGGTTGTCCATAAGTTAAAAGCATTTTCAGGAGTACTACTCAGGCGATTATCAACATCAAAAGTTTCATCTTCTGTA
Source organism: Chroococcidiopsis sp. CCALA 051 (assembly GCF_003015105.1). Lineage (NCBI taxonomy): Bacteria > Bacillati > Cyanobacteriota > Cyanophyceae > Chroococcidiopsidales > Chroococcidiopsidaceae > Chroococcidiopsis > Chroococcidiopsis sp. CCALA 051. The sequence goes on from NZ_PYCI01000022.1 coordinate 6,655, forward strand.
ATTCGCGCATTTGTGTAAGCATAGCCACCAAATACGTTCCAACCTGGTAGAATTTCACCCGAAATATTTAGTTCAATACCTTGGCTCTTTTGCTTGCCTGTTTGGATAGAAAAACCCTCATTGATTGGGTCATCGGTTAACACGTTAGAGCGGCTTAGATCGTATAAGGCAAGAGTTGCAGATAGTCGATCGTTCAAATCTGCTTTAACTCCGACTTCGTATTGCGTTCCCCGTTCTGGTTGAAATTGGCTGCCATCAAAGGATCTGCCGATTGCTGGTGTAAACGAGCGAATATAGCTGGCATAAAGAGAAATCGGTTCAATCCCGTCTCTTACATAAGATGCTCTCGTTCCAGTCACGCCGCTGACATTGCGGGTAGCATCCTCTAAACTGTTGATATTTTGGTCGCGTAGCACTTCTTGCGGCACTACCTGAATCGATTGAGGAATATCGCGCAAAGGTGTGTCGGTTTTGGTTCCAGTGCTGGTATCTGTAACACTATATCCATCTTGCTCGCCCGTAACCACAATTTCCATTTCTTCCCCTGGCGCTGTATCTGCTGGTTCGGGTGCAGCTGGTGGAGTGCTTTCGCCTTCTGCCTCTGGTGTCGTTGCTTCTGGCTGGGTAGGAGTTTGCGGTATGGTTGGAGGTGATACGGGTGTTTGAGCTGTAGGAGCGGCGGGGGCGGCTAAACTGAGAATGCTATTGCCATTACTCTGCCTCACCTTTGCTGTTGGCAATCCTTCAGAACCGATCGCACTCACCCGAATACCATTGTTTCCTTGTGGAGTAACGCTAACAACTGTAATTCCTACTGTGGGGTTTTCTTGACGAAAGCTTTTACCTTCTGATAAATCTAACCGAGCATTGGTAATGTTGGCGACGAAAGTTTTTCCATAGCCGGAAGTCACAATACTGAGTGGCTGCTTGCTTGTAGTTTCCAAGAATATTTCCAAACCACTATCCGTTTGGTTCAGTCGCACGCTTGTAACGGTTACGGGCGATGGAATACTTATGTTTGACTGAGCAAAAACTCGTACCTGTACGACTGGAACGATCGAAAGAGAAAAGACACCCGCTAGAAACAGCGATCGCCACCACAATTTCAACATCACTCACACCAAACTGAGAAGAATTGTCAAAAACAATACAGGACAGATTAGGGCGATCGAAAGATATTTTGGCGGTTGGAGGAACTTTTTTTGAACGCTAGAAGAACTTTTTTCGCTGCATCTGATAAGCTTTGGGATTGAAACCAAATTTTTTTCTAAATGCCTCGGCAAAATAGCTTTGATTGTTAAATCCCACGGCAGCAGCAACTTCAGCTACTTTCATTTCTTTAGTTTCTAATAGTTGACGCGCTTGCTCTAGCCGATAGTGGTGCAGGTAGGCAAAGGCAGGTTTGCCAAAACAGGTACGAAATCCCTCTTTGAGCGCACGGCTATTCAGCCCTACTTGTTGCGCTAGAGCTATCAACGATGGCGGATTGTCAAGCCTTCGCAATAAAATTTCTCTAGCGTGGTGAACTCTCTCCACTACATCGGGCTTGAGGGAGTAAGATTCGTTTCTACCTTCCCAAATTTCTATTTCCTCCACAACCAACATTGTCATTAGTTCTAGAGCTTTACTTTCTAAGTACAATCGTTTGGCAATTCCTTGATAGGGACACTGTACAATTTGCCGCGCCACTCTTTGCATTGCCAGTGAAGCATTTCCCCTACGACAATAGTGTTCCCGATCTAACTGTCCGATCCACGGCTGCAATGCTGGTGGTAATTCTCCTGCCTGGTTACTGGCAAAAGAGTACAGCACCTCTGGCTTTATATGTACGATCGCTTCCAGATAGGGTTGCCTATCCGAACAATCACAAGTTCTATGCGGATCGATGCCAATTCCAAATAACCCATATTCGCCGCTACCAATAGATGCGCGACGATCCTCATGTCTACCTGAAAAATGAAAGTGATACTGGATGTCCTGTCGTTCCTGTTCGGGGTGTTTTGTCACCATGCGATCGCGTAACTGAAGATCTCCAATCGTCAACTCTAGTCCCTGTCGCAGTTGAATATTTCGCCAGTAGCCCTGTCCTAGCGGTTGTGGATACTTGTACATCACATCCAACGGATCTTCGGGATCTGGGTGTTGCGTTAGCGAAGCTGACCGAAGGTATCGCTCCACAGTCTCCTGAAATAGGTCGTTGAGGGCTTGCTGGGAGATAGTGATAGTCATGAAGGTTCAGCCATGCAGATAAAAGGCTTTGGCAATTAATAAGAAATTATCGCATTAAAGCCTTTTGGCGATCGCCTAACTTAAAGCATGACAAAGACGCGATCGCCTAGTACGTCACCTAAAACTGCCACGAAATCGTTCCCAGCACCGTAAAAGGCTGTCCGTAGTTAACACGAGTAGCACTAGAACCATTTTCAAAATACTCTATATCAAATAGGTTTCTAAAGTTGAGTGCAATTCTGAATGTATCTCTGTTATAGAAAACAGCCGCATCAGTCCGAACATAACTAGGTATATCGTAAGTATTGTCCAAATCTCCAGCGCGATCGCCTACAAAAAACAAGCCAAAGCCAACACCTAACCCTTGTAAGTTACCCTTTTGAATTTCGTAAGTAGTCCATAAGTTAGCAGCATGGTAGGGAGTGTTGGGTAATTGGTTTCCAGAATCATAAGTATTATCTTCAGTGATTCGTGCATCTGTATAAGCGTAGCCTGCAAAAATATTCCATCCTGGCAAAATTTCGCCTGCAAGATTCAGTTCGATCCCTTGGCTATTTTGCTCGCCTACTTGGATAGAAAAATCTGGATTATCAGGGTCTTCTGTTAAGACATTAGTACGAGTTAAATCGTACAATGCAAGTGTAGCTGACAACCGATCGTTTAAATCTGCTTTTACTCCAACCTCATACTGACGACCGCGTTCTGGCTCAAAGGGATCGTCCAAACTACCACCAAAAAGATATGTGCCTCTTGCTGGAGTGAATGAACTGATATAGCTAGCGTAAAGTGAAATAGCTGGAATAGGTTGATAGACAATCCCAAAACGAGGACTAAATGCACTATCTGATAGGCTGCTTTCCGTGTCAGCAGAAAAATCTTCAGATTTTTGGTCGAAAGTATCAAAGCGACCACCCAATATCACTTTCAAGCTATCTATTGGTGAAATTTGGTCTTGAAGATAAATCCCCAATGAGTCTGTAATTGTGGTGTTACTAGTTTCTGAACTAAGTTCACCTCGTGGCTGACCGTAAATAGGATTGAATATATCAATTGGTGCAGCAGTAGCTTCAGCAAATTTTAGTGTTTCGTTCTCATAACTATTCAAATCAACTCCAAATAACAACTGATGCTGAATTGAACCAGTAGAAAATTTGCCAACAACATTCGTAGTTAAAGCATAAGATGTGCTTTGAAATTCGTAATCTCGGTAGGAACGATTCAGCGTGCGATTATCTGCTTCCAAAGTTCCGGGAAGCGTTCTTTTGTCACTGTAATCGCGAAAATTGTATGCAAAAGTATTGCGTAACGACCAGCGATCGCTAAACTTGTGTTCTAGTTGATATCCCAGCCTAGTCAACGATGCATTGATTTCATCTGAAGGTTCGCCAACGTTGCGATCGCGTGGGATCTTGCCATTAGGGTTGCTTAATACCGAGCCAACAACGGGTACAAAAGGTGTGAATCCAGAATCCCTGGTTTCGATATAATCTCCTTCTATAGTCAGGTTAGTTCTCTCACCAATTGCCACGCTGACGACAGGTGATATATTAAAATGCTCGCTATTGTAAAAATCGATAAAACTATCTGAATTTCTGTAGGCTGTGTTGAGACGATACGATACGGTTTTTGCATCGTTTAAGGGACCAGATAAATCAATTGCACCTCGGTAGAAACTATAACTACCAACAGTTGCATCGACACCATAAAAAGGTTCGCTTAAGGGACGCTTAGTGATGATGTTGATGCTTCCACCTGGATTACCTAAGCCAAATAGCACTGATGCAGGTCCCTTGAGGACTTCGACTCGCTCGACACTGGAAAGTTCAACAGATTCTCCCGCCCCCGCATCAACTTGCCCATTCCTGAGCAAATTATTATTTAATGCCTCAAATCCACGAATTCTATAGGTAACATATGGACCAGAATTAAAATCTGGAGTTGCACCAGCAACATTTCTGAGTGCATCATCCAAGCGAGTAATCTGTTGGTCGCGCAGCACTTGTTGTGGTACTACCTGAATCGATTGGGGAATGTCGCGCAAGGGGGTATCGGTTCTCGTTCCCGTCGTTGCACTGGGGACAAGATACCCATCTTGCTCTCCTGTCACCACAATTTCCATTTCTTCGTCCCCTTGTGCCGATCCCTCTGGTTGTTCGTCGGGCGTAACTGGTGGGGGTATTTCTTCTGTTTCTGGTGCGATCGCCTCTGGCTGAGTTGGAGTTGCTGGTACTGCTGGCTGAGGTGTGGGTGTTTGGGCTGTGGGAGCGATCGCCGCAGATAAACCGAGAATGGTATTGCCATTACTCTGTCTCAACTTTGCCGTCGGTAATTCCGCCGAACCGATCGCACTTACCCGAATACTACTTCCCTGCTGAGTGACGCTCACAACTGCTATCCCTCCAGTTAAGTTTGACTGACGAAAGCTTTTACCTTCTGGCAGAGCTAAGCGAGCATTGATAATATTGGCAACAAATGTTTTTCCGTAACCAGAAGTCGCAATACTGAGTGGCTGCTGGCTTGTAGTTTCCAATAACACCTCTAAACCACTATCTGTTTGCTTCAGCCTTACTCCGGTGACAGTTATGGGTGATGCATGACTTGCTGGTGACTGAGCCAAAACTCTCTTTTCGATCGATACTGCTGGAATCACCGAAACAGAAAATACACCTGCGAATAATAGCGATCGCCACCACAATTTCAACTTCACAACCCACACCTATAAACTAGCTAGGAATTTCTCTCAGTTAGCTTACAGGAAACAAATGATACTCAAGCGATCGTAATTCGGCTTAAACGGAATTTCTTTTCAGCTCAAACGGAATATTTTTTCATGCAGTCGCGCGGTCGTATCCCAAACTTTTTATAAAAAGCTCTGCCAAAAGCAGTAAAATCCCTGTAACCGACCATTTGAGCGGCTTCTCCCACTCTCCAGGTTCCTGCTTCAAGCAGTTGCCGTGCTTGCTCCAAACGATAGTTGTGTAGATAGCCGAATACTGTTGTCCCGAAAATCTGCCGAAAGCCCCGTTTTAGAGTACATTCATTGAGTCCTACTTGTCTTGCCAGTGTTGCTAGAGTTGGCGGATCGTCCAATCGTTGTAGCAAAATATCTCTGGCGTGGTGGATTCTGTCTACTGCATCAGATTTTAAAGAGTAAGGATTGTATTTGCCGTCCCCGATTTCAATTTCCTCAGCAATCAGCATTCCCATTAACTCCAAAACCTTACCTTCCAAGTACACTCGCTTGGCAATTCCTTGGTAGGGACACTGGACGATTTGTTTAGCTACAGTCTGCATGGTAGGGGTTGCAGTTCCCAGACGGCTGTAACGCTCTCCCTCAATCTGTCTAATCCACGGTTGCAAGCAGCGCGGTAATTCTCCTTCGCAATCGCCTGCGAAGGAGTAAAGTAACTCCGGCTGTACGTGGATCAGAATCTCAAAGTATGGTTCTTTACCCGAACAATCCCAAACTTCTTGAGGAGCTAAACCATTGCCATAAAGTGCGTATTGTCCGCCACATATTGAGTTGTACCTGTCTTGATGCTCTCCAGAAAAATGAAAGTGATATTCCCACCAATCTTCCCGTTCTGGCGCTCCGGTAATAATGCGATCGCGCATTTGCAAGTTTCCAATTGTCAACTGCAATCCTTGGCGCAGTTGAATTTCCCGCCAGTAACCCTGTCCCAACACTTGCGGAAATCGATACACTGCATCCAAAGGATCGTCGGGATCTGGGTGTTGCGTTAGCGAAGCTGACCGAAGGTATCGCTCTACTGTCTCCTGATGAAACAGTTCGTCGTAGGCTTGCGGGGAAATGGTGATAGTCATGACAACGGAGGCATAGAACTTAATAAGAAATTATCTCATTAATTCCTTTTTCTACTTGAAGCGATCGTAGCTTTTTCAGTTATCAGTTATCAGTTATCAGTTACTTGCGATCGGAATGCAGGGGAGAAAAACAAGAAAGCCTCTTGCCAACTACCAACTACCCATTACTACTATTCACCGCTCGCTGAAAAAAGCCAAAAAAAAAGAGAGTCAGTTCGGTGACTCTCCCAATCATCAGGGTGCATCTACTCAGTAGAATATAACAGGTGGTGTGTAAAGAATCTTACGGCTTTCTACGGGATTTTCTTAAAGATCCGATGAAGAATTGCTGTTTTTGGAGGGAGCAGAGAGCAGCGAGCAGGGAGCAGTAACCAGTTATCAGTTATTAGTGGCTAGTAAAAGCGCGGCTGGAGACTAGAAAAAATTCCAGCTACTAGCCACCAGTCACTCATCAATACCCAACAACTACCAACTACCAACTACCTATTACCCATTGAGCTTTTCCGCTAACAGTTGGTTTGTCAACTTCGGATCTGCCCTTCCGCCTGTTTGCTTCAGCACTTGCCCGACAAAGAAGCCGAGAAGCTTGGTTTTGCCGTTACGGTACTGTTCTAGTTCTTTGGGATTGGCAGCAATGACTTGCTCGACGATCGCTTCTATGGCGCTGCGATCGGAAATTTGAATTAATCCTTTACGTTCTACTAACTCCTTCGCCGAACCACCTTGAGCTAGCAGTTCAGGCAAGATATCTTTAGCAATTTTGCCGCTGATTGTATTGCCTTCAATCAACTGAATCAATTCGGCAAGAGTATTTGGTTTGAGGGCAAGTTCGGTAATGTTGAGTTTATTGCTATTTAAGTAAGCTGCAATATCTCCCATAATCCAGTTAGCAGCTTGTTTTGCCGAGGCTCCAGCCGCCACAGTTGCTTCAAAATATTCCGCTACCGCTCGCTCATCGGTTAGTACGCGGGTGTCGTAAGCGGAAAGTCCCAGTTCGCTTTCATAGCGATGGCGTTTTTGGGCTGGTAATTCTGGTAACTCAGCCCGCCATTTTTCTAACTGTTCTTTGGAAACTTCAATCGGCGCTAAATCCGGTTCGGGGAAATAGCGGTAGTCGCTAGAACCCTCTTTAGTCCGCATACTAACAGTGCGTTGGCTACCTTCTTCCCATAGCCTGGTTTCTTGAACTATTCTTTCGCCAGACTCTACAGCCGCAATTTGCCGTTCGATCTCGTATTCAATCGCCCGTTGAATGGCGTTGAACGAGTTCATATTTTTAATTTCTACCTTCGTGCCAAACTCTTTTTGTCCGACAGGACGCACGGAGATATTGACATCGCAACGTAAAGAGCCTTCTTGCATGTTGCCGTCACTGACATCCAAATAGCGCAAGATCCGGCGTAGTTCTTGGGCGTATTCCGCCGCTTCTTGTCCAGAACGCATATCGGGTTCTGAGACAATTTCGACTAAAGGCACGCCAGCACGATTGTAGTCTACTAAAGAGTAAGTAGAACCAGACAGGCGATCGCTACCCCCGTGTACTAACTTGCCTGCGTCTTCTTCCATGTGCAAGCGCGTAATCCCAATTCGCTTACTGATAGGGTTGTTATCCGCATCGAGAAGTTCGATTTCTAACCAACCGTGTTCGGCAATTGGCAAGTCATACTGAGAAATTTGATAATTCTTCGGTAAGTCGGGATAAAAATACTGTTTGCGATCGAACTTGCTATAAGGTGCAATTTGGCAATTTAACGCCAAACCCGCCTTCACTGCGTATTCCAATACCTTCTCATTCAATACGGGCAACACTCCAGGTAAACCCATACAAATCGGATCGATATTTGTATTTGGAGGCGAGCCAAACTCTGTAGAACTGCTAGAAAAAATTTTCGTATTCGTATTCAGCTGGCAATGGGTTTCTAAACCAATAATCGCCTCATATTTAGTTTTTGTCGGTGCAGCAGTAGTCATATCTTTTATTTGCCGCTGTGATTGTAATACTTTCCAATCTTTACACTTCTCTGGTTTTTGGTCACGCAAAGACGCAAAGGCGCTAAGAATCTTTTGCGTCTTTGCTACGCCAGTCGCACGGCAGTCGCTACAACGGGGGAAACCCCCGCAACGCGCTGCCTCCTCAACGGGGGAAACCCCCGCACGGCGCTGGCTCGTCTTTGCGTGACATTTTCTCAGACAAACTTTAACTAAGTGATACTGCAATAATATCACATTGACATTACGAACAAACTAATTATATCGTTGTGATATCACATTACAATCAGGTAACAAAAATCTATGGAGCGATTAAAAGAGCGTCCTGCCTTTAAGGTTGATGGTTTTGTGGCGTTGGTAGTATTAGGTGCGATCGCAATTTTGGCTATTTGGTGGCTGTGGACGACTATCCACGGATGGGAGGCAATCTTAGGTAGAACTCTGAAAATTACCGATTTTCTGGGAGAAGACACCGCAGCAGAAATAAGTGCATGGCTGGGAGCAACTCTAATTGCAGTCATCATTCCCACATTTTCAGGCTTCTTTACGGTGGAACCAAACCAAGCAGTTGTAGTAACATTTTTGGGTCGTTACGCTGGTAGCGTTAGAGAAGCAGGATTTTGGTGGACTAATCCTTTTACCCGCAAACGCAAGATTTCATTGCGAGTACGCAACTTTAACAGCAAAATTCTCAAAGTCAATGACGCTCAAGGTAGCCCAATTGAAATTGCAGCCGTGGTAGTTTGGCAAGTTGTAGATTCTGCCAAATCCTATTTTGAAGTAGACGACTACGAAGAATTTGTTGCCATCCAAAGTGAAACGGCAATTCGTGCCTTAGCCATCCGCTACCCCTATGACACAGGTGATGATGAGAGTATACCTTCGCTGCGAGGCATTCCTGACGAAGTAGCGCGATCGCTTCAACAAGAATTACAAGCACGGTTAGAAGTTGCGGGGGTAGAGATTATTGAAGCTAGGCTTTCTCACCTTGCCTACGCGCCAGAAATTGCTCAAGTAATGCTCCGCCGCCAACAAGCTAAAGCAATAATTGACGCTCGACGGCAGATTGTAGATAGTGCTGTAGGGATGGTTGACGAAGCATTGAGAAGGTTAAGCGAACAACAAATCGTCGAATTGGATGAGGAACGCAAAGCTACGATGGTGAATAATTTACTTGTGGTTTTAACCTCGGAACAAAACGCTCAGCCTGTAGTCAATACTGGTAGTTTGTATACATGAGTCAAAAAAAAAGATTCTTGCTGCGTCTAGATCTAAAACTGTATGAAGTATTAGAAAAATGGTCGGCTGACGAACTCAGAAGTGTCAATGCTCAAATTGAATACTTACTCACAGACGCGGCAAGAAAAACGGGAAGATGGAAGGAAGATCGGCACAAGAAAGTTTCTGAATCTCTCCCAGAAAATACAGATTCGGAAGATTTAGAGTGATGAGGATATCGAGATGTTTAGTTCAAAATATCGAAGTTTTAGCAACGAAATTTCGATCGTGCTGAAACTACTTCAGACAAATCCCCAAAAAGCCGATTGTGAAGAGTACATTTTGAAGTTTAAACAAATTTGAAGATTTTGTTAACCAACCTACTCTTCCAGAGCTGAAATGCCATACTTCTGCTAATAATGGCGATTGACGTTTATTTTCAGGCTATTTATGAGTAACAACGGGAATCAGGCTCAGCTAGATTTAATTGAATCCTCTCCACACGCAGGTCAGAGATATTGGGGTTTGGTTGAGGTAATAGAAGAAGGAGAAAATTATCGAATTAATCGGATTGAAATTAAACCGAAGCACCGCATAAAATCGCAAATTCACTACCATCGTAGCGAACATTGGGTTGTTGTTTCTGGTACGGCTAAAGTTAATTGCGGTGATGATGAGAAGTTACTACATCGCAATGAGTCAACATACGTACCTGTAGCAACGCTACACAGTATTGAAAACCCTGGGGCAATTCCTCTAATTTTACTAGAAATTCAAAATGGCGAATATATGGGTGAAGATGATACCGAACGTCCTTACGATTTGACTTAAGATTATCTACCTGCGAAATCAATTCTTCATCTATCGTATTCACCACACTGCTGAATTAATTTCGCCACTAAACCCGTCCAACCCGTCTGATGATTTGCCCCTAAACCCGCACCATTATCACCATGAAAGTATTCGTGAAACATAATTAAATTGTGCCAGTGTGGATCGGTTTGGAACTTTTCTAGATCTCCATAAACTGGTCTTTTCCCCGATTCATCTTGCAGAAATATTTTAATCAGTCTTTGCGACAATTCCTGAGAAACTTCCCAAAGGTTCATTTCGCGACCCGAATCAGTGGGAAACTCAATTTTAAAATTATCACCTAAATAATAATGAAACTTTTGTAATGCCTCAATTATTAGGTAGTTAATCGGAAACCAAACGGGACCTCGCCAATTAGAATTACCACCAAACATGGCATTACTTGATTCTGCTGGTTCGTATTTGACATGATATTCTTGTCCGTCTAATTTCATGGAATAGGGATGAGAAGCATGATATTTAGATACGGAACGAATACCGTAGGGACTTAAAAATTCGTTCTCATCTAGCATTGTTTTCAAAATGCAGCGCAACTTATTTTCTGCTTCCGTTCCTCCTGGTGGTTTATAACAAATTGCTAATAGCCTTCTTGCACCAATTCCTTTTGTTTCCATACAAGCAACATTTTGACGCAGATCGGGGCGATTGTTAATAAACCACTCCATGCGTTTTTTAAAACCAGGCAATCGTTCTAAAACGTCTGGTTCTAAAGTTTCAACAGCCAATAAGGGAATCAGTCCTACAAGACTTCGCACTTTCAGGACTATATCCCCATCAGCGGGAACGTGGAGCATATCGTAATAAAAACTATCGTCTTTATCCCACAAACCTTTGCGTTCCTCTCCCATACTATTCATCGCATCAGCAATGTAGAGGAAATGCTCGAAAAATTTACTGGCAGTATCTTCATAGGCGGGATTTTCTTTAGCTAATTCTAACGCGATCGCCAGCATATTTAAACAATACATACCCATCCAACTCGTACCATCTGACTGCTGTAAATAGGCATCAGTAGGAACTTGGGTACTGCGATCGAATACTCCTATATTATCCATTCCCAAAAACCCGCCTTGAAAAACGTTTTTACCAGCTATATCTTTGCGATTTACCCACCAGGTAAAATTGAGTAAGAGCTTTTGAAATACCCGTTCTAAAAATAAGCGATCGGCGCGTCCGTAGATCTTTTGTTCGATCTTATATATGCGCCACGTCGCCCAAGCATGAACGGGCGGATTGACATCGCTAAAATTCCATTCGTAAGCTGGTAATTGCCCGTTAGGATGTAAATACCATTCTCGCGTCAAACGACTTAATTGACGCTTGGCAAAATCTGGATCGATAATGGCAAGAGGAATGACATGAAAGGCTAAATCCCAAGCTGCATACCAGGGATATTCCCATTTATCGGGCATGGAAATAACATCATCGTTAAATAGATGAATCCAATCAGTATTTCTCACGTTTTGTCGCGATTTTGCTGGTGTAGGATGAGCCGGATCGCCTTGCAGCCATTCATGGATGACATAATAATAATATTGTTTAGCCCATAGCATCCCCGCAAAAGCCTGTCGCTGGATATTGCGTCGATCTGGTGTTAATTGACAAGGAGAAGTAATGCGATCGTAAAACTCGTTTGCTTCTTGAATGCGAGTTTGAAATATTTGCTCGAAATCTTTACCAAATGGGGTGACTAAATAAGGAGAGTCGCACAAACGTAGGCAAATAGTTACGGTTTCGCCTGCGGCAATCTTTAGATTATAATTGGCTGCAAATTTAGTACCAATTTGTTGAGGATCGATCGCGGTTTTATCGCGATTAATAAGATAATCGTTAATTCCGTCTTTGACAAAATCAGATTTATTTTCGACCCCGAACAACTTTTGGTAGTTCGTATCATTCTCAGTGAATAATAACTCTGCTGTACCTTCACAATACAACCAGCGATCGCCTAAACTAGGATGAGTAGATTCGATAATACTCAGATTGCTATCTTGATGCAGCTTTTTCAGTCTGGGTTTAGCGGTTTCGGCTCGTCCCCAAGCCCAAGTATTGCGAAACCATAATGTAGGCAATAAATATAAATTTCTAGTTTCCAAAGCACGATTAGCGATACTAATTTTAATTAAAATATCTTCAGGTGTATTTTTGGCATATTCAACAAAAACATCAAAATAAGTGTTATTGTCAAATATTCCTGTATCAAGTAATTCAAATTCACGATCGCGCTTGCTGCGATTTTGATTTTCTGTCACTAATTGAGTATAGGGAAAAGCTTGCTGAGAATATTTATAGAGATATTTCATGTAAGAGTGAGTGGGAGTATTGTCAAGGTAAAAGTAACATTCCTTGACATCTTCGCCGTGATTGCCTTCATTACCAGTTAAACCAAACAGCCTTTCCTTTAAAATTGGATCGACACCATTCCAAAGCGCGATCGCAAAACACAAGCGTTGGTGATTGTCGGAAATACCTGCAATTCCATCTTCACCCCAGCGATAAGCGCGAGAACGCGCTTGTTCGTGAGAAAAATAATCCCAAGCCGAACCATCAGCACTGTAATCTTCGCGGACTGTTCCCCATTGTCGTTCGCTTAAATACGAACCCCAGCGCCGCCAGTGTGCTTTGCGATCGCGGTCTTCTTGTAATCTTTGTTCTTCTTGAGTCATGATGAGAATGAGGAATAGAGGATATGGGGGACAAAGAAAATTAGTAATTTTTGACTTTCTTACATAACGTCTTTGTTTTTTGTTCTCACTCGCTGATATAATTCTTCCATCACGGTAATAAAGGAAGTATCTTTTTGCCAAAAAGCGGGATAGTCCCCCTGTTTTTTCACGACAATTGCTGGAATAATTGCTGGTTCGGCAACTTCAATATTTGATGGTAAGCGCTTAGTTCCAAGCCAGAATTCTCTAGAATGCATCTGCTCGGTTACAGGCACTTGTTCGAGTTTTGTATAGTAAGATATTTCTGCTACTAAAGGAGTTTCTTTAGTAGTTAACTCGGCAGATAAAACTTGTCCTAAAGGAGATTTCACGAGTTCTGACTGCAATTCTTCCTTAGATAAACCCCTCAATTCAAATAAGAGAAATGGGTTATGGTCGAGTTGAGATGCAACTAAGTAATAAACACCTGCAATATGTTTGCAAGGGTTAGCATAATCGGGACAACTACAGCTCGTTTTAAAGTCTTTTCTACTATGCGGTAGTAAATGCAATCCTAAGTCAGCAAAAGCTGAGTCAATACTGTCTGGCACTTCATTCATTAACAATCTTGACACAAAACTTGCTTTAGAAGAAACGTATTTAATTGCCTTTGACCAACTCGCTTTATCAATTGGAGTAATTTCGATTTTTGTATCGTATTTTGGTTCTTTATATACCCCAAAATAGGGATTTATCGAACCTCTCACCTTAGCCGTAATTTTATTGCCGTCAATTTTATATTCAATAATTTTACCATTGCTAGCATAGGAACGTCCGCGCCCCAGCCTACCAGAATCGCTGAATGCTTCTAAGGCTTCAATGAAACGCTTTCCCCACCAAGTTCGACTGAATTTAGCCACGATCGCTACTCCAATATTGCAGTTTTATTTAATGCAATTAGTTGTTTAAATGCTTCATTATCAAGTTCTGTCAGCCAAGATTCATCATTACCAACAATTGTAGAAGATAGCTTTTTCTTGTCGGCGATCATTTGGTCGATGCGTTCTTCTAACGTACCCATTGCAACGAATTTATGTACGAAAACATTCTTCTTTTGACCGATCCGAAAAGCTCTATCTGTCGCCTGATCCTCTACTGCGGGGTTCCACCAGCGATCGAAGTGAAAAACATGATTGGCTTTAGTCAGAGTGATTCCCACTCCTCCCGCTTTTAAAGATAGAATAAATACCGATGGTTCTGTTTCAGGGTCTTGAAACTCAGCGATCGCTTCTTCTCTTTTATTACGGTTTGTCCCACCGTGAATGTAATAAGTATTGTAATGACAATTGTGCTTCAAATACTTTTCTAAAGGGTCGCAAATTTCTTTAAATTGACTGAAGATTAACATGCTTTCTCCTTCAGCGATCGCCTCTTCTACCATTTCTATTAAACGGCTAAGTTTGTGCGATCGCTCTGGAGAAAATTCGCTACTATCTTGTAAAAACTGTGCCGGATGATTGCAGACTTGTTTGAGTTTCAATAAAGTCGATAGAATTAGCCCTTTGCGTTGAATTCCCTCTGATTCTTCAATTTGCTTTGAGACATCTTTCACGACAGCTTCATAGAGCGAAGCTTGTTCTTTTGTCAAGTTACAATATAAATTTTGTTCGACTTTATCCGGTAAGTCGTTAATAATAGATTTATCAGTTTTGACTCGCCGTAAAATAAATGGTTCGACTAATTTTTTTAAACTGCTAGATTTGGCTTTACTATTATCTTTTTGAATTGGGATTTCAAACGATTTCCGAAATTGTGCTTCTTTTCCCAAATAACCTGGATTGAGAAAATTGAAAATCGACCATAAATCTAATAAGCGGTTTTCTACAGGCGTTCCCGTTAAAGCTAGTCGATGTTTAGCTTGTAATTTTAAAACGGCACGAGTTTGAGCTGCTTTCGGATTTTTGATATTTTGGGCTTCATCTATTACTATGCGCTGCCACGTTACACTACTTAAAAGTTTTTCATCTTTACGAGCAAGAGTAAATGAAGTAATTACCACATCGTGGTTGAGACAGGTGGCTTTAAATTCAGCTTCATCTTTGAGGCGATCGCTACCATGATGTACTATTGCTTGTAGATGCGGTGCAAATTTAGCAATTTCTCGCAGCCAATTTCCTACGACTGATGTAGGTGCAATTAATAAAGTTGGTGGTGTAGCAATCGCTTCTTTTTCATTGATGATTCTGGTAATCACTTGTACCGATTTTCCCAGTCCCATATCATCAGCTAAACATCCGTTGATCCCTAAAGCTTCTAAATATTGCAGCCAAGCTACACCACGTTTTTGATATTCCCGTAAAGTACCTTGCAACTGCGGCGGATCTGAAATTGGTTCTAGCTTGCTTTTGTCCTGCAACTTCGCCATCATTGTTGCTAAAGCATCATCGTGGTCAACTTCTAATTCATCTTCTGAAGCTGCTAATTTCATTAAATCGAGTAGCGACATTTCTGGCTGTTCTTTGGCTTGCGATTGCCAAAATTCCAACATTTGCCGCATTTTATTTTGGTCTAATTCTATCCACTGACCCCGAAATTGTACGAGCGGAGTTTTCGCATTCACAAGTTGCTGCCATTCTTTTTGCGTGACAGCCTCACCGCCAATTGCTAATTCGTATTGATACTGCACTAAAGAGTCTAAACTGAAATATCCCTGGTTTGTAGTTGTCGATTTAGCACCACGTGAAGACGTTTTGAGACGAATCTTGGCGCGACGACGACCTTCAGGAGTCCACCAAGCAGGAACGATAACTTTGTAGCCTGCATCTTCTAATACCCAGGCGTTTTCTTTGAGAAATTCAAAAGCTTGTGTCAAACTTAGTTGTAACCCAATCGGGCGATCGGTTTCTAATCCCTCCCAAAGCAAAGGATACATTCTTGCTGCGTATCCCAAATTCAATAACAAATCGGCTTCAAAATCCGTACCCAAATGTTTAAACCAAGCTTTTTTAGCTCTTTGGTTCATACCCCAATAATCGGATAGCGATAGCTTTAAAGAAGGGTCTTGTTTTGCCGCTACTAAAAATTCAATTTTCCAATTATCTACGCGATCGGCTGGCGCTTCCTGGAGTTGAAAACAGAGGTCAAAAGAGGTAGCAGTTTGGGTACGGGTAATTTTTTCTTTCCAGGCGTACCACTGTTTGTATTCTATTAAAGCGCGATCGCTTTGTTGAAGAGTATTGTTAGATTGAAAGCATTTTTGCAGCAAAGAATCAGAGATTAAGCTATCAAATGCAGCCGTGGAAGGGGTATGAGTTATAATGTCTCGCAGTAGATATTCGGAAAAGTGTCGCAGCAAAGTTTCTGGAGTAAAAAACTCCACGCGATCGCCAGAATTTGCCCGTCCCGCCGTGCAGATAGCTGGCATATAATCAACATATTTTTGGACGATCGTATCGTATTGTTCGGAGACTATTTCCCAAGCTGGATAAATTTCAAATCGATTAGCTGTCTGTTTGCGTTTACTTTTGGTTGCTGGCAGTTCGCGATATTTTAGTGCTGGGATATATTGGTCTTTAAAGATAATTTCTTTAAAAGCTTGGGTGTAGTGATACCAAAATACTAAATCCGAACCAAATTGAATTTCATCAGCATTATTTAAAGCTAAAAAATGAATGTCGTTGAGCAGTTTAATAATATGACTGACTTGACTATAGCTGTAACTGTTTGTTTTGACGCTGGTATTAACTAGGTAACAAGCGATCGCCCAATATGCAAATCCTTCATTTTCTAGCTCGATGTCATCAAGATATCTGGCTAATTCTGGTGAAGGAAGGGGGCGATCGCTTGCAGTTGGCAGGGCAAAGTTTTTAGTAGAAATGCGATCGTTCGTCTTGCTATAAGTAGCTGAGGCAATTCCCAATTGCTCAGTTAAGAAGGCTTCTAGATCTGCTGAAGCCAAATGAAAAGGATGGGTGCGCCGATCGGTGTTGCGACGTTTTTGGACAGTTGAAGTTTCTACCCACAGGTAAAATGCACCATCTTGAATGAAATCAGCTTCGGCAGAGGGAATCCAAGTACCGTGGATGATTTTCATGGATAGATACCAGGTTTTTAATGTGGTGGATTGGCAGGGGGTGTTTGTGCAGCTGTGGGCGTTGGTGATGGCGTAATGCTACCAGACTCGTAATCGCTAGGCAACATTGGCTCTCCTCCTTTTGCTGGAGAGGAATTTGAACTTGGTGCAGCGGGTGTTGGCGATGGTGGTTGGTTGTTGGTTGTTGGGGAGGCTTCTGGTGTTGGTGCTGGTGCGTTCTGGGGTGAGGGTGATGGTTCTGGTGATGGCTGAGCGTTTTGCGGTGAGGGTGATGCTTCTGGGGATGGGGATGGTGTTGGCGAGGATGGGGTTGGGGACTGCTTAGATGTTGGCGATTGTTCTGGTTTTGGTGTAGGGGATGGTGCAGGTTGAGGTGATTTATTCTTATTTGTCTTTGTCGAGTTACGTTGAGGATTGGTTTTAGGTTGAGTAGGCGTGACAGTTGAGCGATTTCTGGTTGATGAGGTAGCCCTCACTCTACGGTTAAAACCTTGCCCAGCATTATTCCGATCTTGTCTCCATCTGCGAGTGCCAGATCGAATTGTTGGGTTGACGGGGCTGCTGAGATTTTGCGTCCCACTTTGCCCAGAAGTATTGGCTGCTGGCTGTTGCTCGGTAGTATTTTTTACAGGTTGAGTTGGCGGGGGAGCGGTTGAGTTTGCTTTTTGCGAGTTTTCTTTTTGTGGAAGTGTAATGTTTTTCTCATATCTAGCATCGGTGGGCGATGTAGGCTGAGGTGCAGGCTGGCTGGAGCGCGCGGGTATCGAATTTTGAGGTGACTGAGGTACAGACTTAGGAAAAACTGTGCCGATCGCTAGAGTTGCAATGCCAGCGATCGCAGCTAAACCACCACCAATCCACAAACCGCGTAAAAAAGATTGTTTGGCGGGGATCTCCTCGCTCTCGATAGATGGGGGTTCCATAACCGATACTCCAGGTTGGCTGGACTGAGAAAGCCAACTCGGGATCGAAGAATTATGAGTTGGCGATCGCCCGCCACCCGTCAGACCACCTGAGAAACTTTGGGAATAAGTATGAGGCAATAGTTCCAGCCAATCGGCTACGGTAGCAGGTCGATTGACAGCTTCAATCTCCATTCCCAAAATAATCGCTCGTTCCACGTCAACACTTAACCGAGGATTGATTTGGCGTACGTTGGGCATAGGGATGCGATCGCGCAGGCTAGCGGCAACTGGTACTTTGGCTGTCAAGATCGCGTATAGCGTTGCTGCTAGGGCATAAACATCTGTGGCTGGAGTACGGGGGGCATGGGCGAGATACTGTTCTATGGGTGCGTACCCTTCCGAAACCATGTTGGTATGAGTTTGGGTTGAACCTGGAGTAAATTCCCGCGCAATCCCAAAATCAATCAGTACGACTTCCTGAGTTCCCTGGCGCAAAATAATGTTTTGGGGTTTCACGTCCCGATGCAGCAAGTTCTTCTGATGCACGACTTCTAATGCCGCACCAATCTGCCGAATGTAGTGAATTGCTAGCGTTTCTGGCAAGGGACGATCTGGAAACACCACCTTGGCGAGAGTTTGCCCGGGAATATAATCCATCACCATGAATGGCAAGCCATCCTCAATGAAGAAGTCGCTGACTCGCACAATATTGGGGTGGACGCAGGCTGCTAAGCGTCGGGCTTCATCCTGAAATTGGCGCTGAAACTTAGCAAATTGCGGCGCTTGCCGGAGCAATTCATTCAGCGTTTTGACTACCACTGGTTGCCCTAAAAATTGGTGGGTGGCTTTATAAGTAATGCCAAATCCCCCCCGTCCTATTTCTTGTTCCAGGGTATATTTCCCACGCTGTAATGTTTTGCCAGCTAGCATACTCCCCTCAAGACTAATGCACGACCTTTAGGCTTGCTTAATTTTTCTGCCTCTTGCCTATGCTAAATCGCTTTTATGTAGAATTTTTAACTTGGTTCCACTTATAGACCTGTCACCCTCCGACGCGACAAAAAACCAGTATGGATTATACCAACCACTGCTACCAGCCGTACACTCATCCAGTCGTCCAATCTGCTTGCTGCGTAGCGAAAGCGATCGCGGCGTGACGTGCAGTTTTATTCTTTCTTTAGAGATGAAAGACGAGAAACAGTGAGGGCTACAGCGATGAAATCCAAAGCCATACATCTATCAGTCTAAGTTAGTCCCAATTAGTCTGGCTGAGAAGTTATGGTTTGTTAACTAACCCACAAGCCTCAAAATCGCTTCTTAGCGACCTAGTAACAACGCTTCTTCAATGCTAAAAATTTAAACAACTCCCTCGCTCTTTTATTAATTTTTATTACTGAAATGGACTATAGATCTCATTCCTGCTTCAGTTCTGACTTTATACTCGCCCCTCATTCGCGGTTACTCTGTCTAAGTAACGGTCATGGCGAAGATATCATTGCAGTTCGGATCGTCCAAGAACTCCAGCAGCTTTGTCCAAACCTCGATATTGCTGCTTTACCAATTGTCGGTGAAGGTAAAGCTTACGCTTGTCTGGGTATTCCCCTAATTGGTAGCGTAAAAATCATGCCTTCTGGTGGCTTCATTTACATGGATGGACGGCAACTGCTAGGAGATCTTCAAGGTGGCTTGTTACAACTGACTTGGCATCAGTTGAGGGCGATACGTCAATGGATGAAGGGAGCAGGGGAGAAGAGAGCTGAGAAAGCTGAGGAAGCAAATCAAAATTCAAAATTAATTCCGAATTCCGAATTCCGAATTCCGAATTCTTTAGTATTAGCCGTAGGCGATATCGTTCCATTACTCTTTGCCTGGCGGAGTGGAGCGAATTATGCTTTTGTGGGGACAGCTAAATCTGAATATTACGTGCGGGATGAAAATGGTGTTTTGCCTGGGCGATCGCCTTTTGCCCGTTTAGAACATTGGTCGGGTTCGATCTATCATCCTTGGGAACGCTATTTTATGAGCCATCGCCGCTGTCGAGCGGTATTTCCTAGAGACTCGCTGACTGCTAAAATTTTGCAACAGCATAACGTTCCTGCCTTCGATCTGGGAAATCCCATGATGGATCGCCTCGAACCATCCCAACCAGTTTTGCAGGCGGCGAACCAAGTTTTGCAAATTCTACTCCTTCCTGGTTCTCGTCCTCCCGAAGCCCATAGAAATTGGGAACTGATATTGCAAGCAGTCAAAGATTTAATCGTGACTTTCGGCGATCGCCCATTGGTATTTTTAGCTGCGATCGCCCCTAATCTCGATTTAGAGCCTTTTTGTCAATCTCTTGTAAATACTAGATTTTCCAAAGCCCCCCGAAGATCGGGGGGTTGGGGGGATCTTCCCAATACCAAAGCCCCCCTTTCCAAGGGGGGTTGGGGGGATCTTCCCGAGTCATTGACATTTCAACAAAAAAATGCGTCTGTTATCTTAACTCAACACGCCTACAACGACTGCTTGCATCAAGCCCAAATTGCGATCGCAATGGCAGGAACGGCGACAGAACAATTCATTGGGCTAGGCAAACCTGCCATTATCATGCCTGGTCAAGGTCCGCAATTTACCTATGCTTTTGCTGAGGCACAAAGCCGTCATTTTGGGGAATCGATTACTTTCGTCCAAAACCCTCACCAAGTTGGTGTTGCGATCGCGGCTTTACTCTCTAACCCCGAAAAGCTACAATCTATCGCTGAGAACGGCATACGCCGCATGGGTAAACCGGGTGCAGCCCGCCGCATTGCCGAGTGCTTAATTGAGAAATATAGCAAATGCCTGTAGGGGCGCACAGCCGTGCGCCCCTACAAATGACATGTAACCAAACTATAATCCTTTTGAAAAGCGATTGGGGGATCGCCTACTTCGTCAACCCATCAAATACGCCCCGCAAAGCAGCGACAGCATCTTGAGTTCTTGCCCAAACGCTTTGATCTGGATCTTTACCCGTTAGTTCGCGGGTTCCCAAAACCTCTAGAATTCCTTTCAATTGCTCTTGGTGGGCGCGGTTTTCAAAGTTGACTTGGTTAAGAGGCGCGATCGCATCCTTGACATCTTCCCCTGTCACCTGGGATGCTTTGTGAATAATTAAGCCAGTCATAACAGCTTGGTGTTTAATCCGCTCGTGAGCAGAGACTTTTTGATACAAAGATAGTTCGTTACCATCCATTAAACGGTTGACTTGCTCTACATATTGCCCCGTTGTATCTCTATGCCCGACAGAACCACCACCAAACTTAGCAATAACTTCGTTAATGACAGTCAAATTTTGCCTGTCGTCTCTGAGAAAATCGTTTAAGCGATCGCTAATTTCTTTATCGCTACTGATAGATGGAATCAGTTTCTCTTCATTGCTAATTAGCAACTCTTGTAGGGCTTTTAAATCTGCTAGTTCCATTGCGATCGCTCTACGCTTAGTATCGTCTAAAGTTGCGACCATATTTCACTTTCCCTCCAATTGCTATGTCAAGCTATAAGCTCTCATATAAAGCTATTTATTTGAATCTTACTTGAGATATATTCTCAAGAAATCTGCAATCGATAGGGGCGCACAGTGTGCGTCCCTACCAAGAACTAGCAACCAACAACTATTCCCCAGTAATTGATAAATTATCGATCCAAATTCGAGGGCAAACCCCAGATGGGGTTAATTCTGCCTCTGGTTCAACGAAAATAATTGACTGCAACACTTCCAGAAAATCTCCCGCCACAGTAGCAGATTCGATACTCGTCCGCTTGCCATTGTTAACGACCCAACCATCGAAGGGGAGGGAGAAAGAACCTTGCAAAGCTTTGACTCCGGCATGTAAGGCATGTAAATCGTCAACAAAAATGACATTCTCAGCCGTATCTAAGTTGTATGTTTGGCTGGCTGGTTGGTTAGAAAAAACGTGATAGAAATGAGGACTAACCGTCACCTTTGCCCCAATGTTAGCGTGTCCGGTGGGTTTTGCGTCTAAGCGCTTTGCAGTTCCTGCGCTATGGAGAAAATTTGTTAATACTCCATCAGAGATAATCGAGATGCGACGGGTAGGCGTACCTTCACCGTCAAAGGTTTCTCCAGCAATATTTTCAGGATGTAATGCATCATCGCACACCGAAAGCAAAGGCGAGGCAATTTGCTTACCGATAGATTCTGGTGTAGACAGACTTTGTTTATCCAGAATACTTTGAGCATTGTACAGATTAGAAAAAGCACCCAGCAGACTTAAAAAAGCTTCGGGAGAGAAGACAACGCGATATTTACCTGATTTAACTTTCTCGTAATTCAAGTGACTGATAGTTTTTTCGGCTGCTTCTTTCAGACAAGCTTGAATATCTAAGTTGTCTAGATTACGGCTAATCCGAAATGCGCCAGCAGAACGGGGTTTTTTCCCTTCTTCATCGGTTTTGCTGTAAAGATAGATCGAAGCATAGGAACGAGCTTCATGACGTGTCGCACCTTCACTATTAAGATAAAACCGATCTAAATCTCTTTGCGATAAACCATTGTAGGGTACACCCGCGATCGCCGGGTGAGCAGCCAAGAGTTCCTTTTCAGCCGAGATGAGGGTTTCAATTAACTTAGCTACAGGTGCTTGAGGTGCTGTAGCTTCTGTATCAGCAGTAATCGGCGCGATTGCTTCTGGACTAAAATCTGGTACATTTTCTTTGACCCCAAAGAAACTCGCTTCATAGGCAGTTTTCAAAGCAAGTTCGATACCTTCGGGATACACGTCAGTCGTGCTAGTGACTCCTACGTTATTGTTTTCATTCCACACCCGCACCGTCACCCCAGAACGATTTGAGGCTTTGACTTGTTTTGGTTCGCCTGAATCTACCTGCACGCTAGTTTCATCAACAGAAGAACCGAAAATATCAAATTTTTGAACACCAATTTTACCAGCACTATCTCGAACGTAATTTGCAAGTTCTTGAATATTCGTCATACTCTTTACTTATCTACTTAAAATGCGATCGTGCAAAGACGCAGAGACGCTAAGCATCCTTTGCGCCTTTGCACGGACACTTTGACGCGACGTGCTTTAACGGGGGGAACCCCCGCAACGCAGTCGCTCCTCAACGGGGGACACCCCCGCACGCAAGTGTCCTTGTCTTTGCGTGACAAAATTCTTATCTTCCGCCAACCGTAATCGAATCTACCTTAATATGAGGTTGTCCGACAGTAACGTAGATACTACCGCTAACAGAACCGCAGAAACCCGCCGCTAATCCCAAATCCTGGGAACACATAGAAATCTTATTCATAATTTCCTGCGCGTCACCAATCAAAGTAGCACCTTTAAGGGGTTTGGTAATTTTGCCATTTTCAATTAAGTAAGCTTCTTCCACCGCAAAGTTGAATTGTCCCGTCGCGCCGACGCTACCGCCACCCATTTTCTTACAATAGATCCCTTTATCAATCGAACCAAAGATTTCTTCGTTGGTATAGCTACCTGGTGCGATATAAGTGTTGCGCATCCGCGAGGCGGCGGCGTAGGTATAACTTTGTCTGCGTCCGCTACCCGTTCTAGGGTGTCCGGTGCGTAAGGAACCAGCGCGATCGCTCAAGAAGTTTTTCAAAATTCCATTTTCGATCAATAATGTCCGTTGGGCTGGCATTCCCTCATCGTCCATGTCAATCGTACCGAAAGCACTATCTGACAGTCCTTCATCCCAAGCAGTCAGGCTTTCATGAGCGATTTTTTCACCCTTCTTGTCAGCAAAAGGAGTGGTTTTGCGTTCGATTTGGGTGGTTTCCAGCAGGTGTCCGCAAGCTTCATGGAAGATGACACCACCAAACTGATTTGCCATCACGATTGGATACGTACCCGATTCTACATAATCGGCATACAACATCTTACCTGCCGATTCTGCCACTTCCTCAGCGGTTGATTTGTAATCCCAAGCTCTGAGAAAATTAGGATCGCTAGTACTACCTGCCCGTTGTCCGATGGAAGTCCGATGGATGCCATCCGCACACAACAAGTTAAATCCTACCGATTGTGTCAGACGGATATCTCTGGCAAATGTGCCATCACTGGAAGCAACTAGGACTTCTTGCCAGTCACGGAAATAGGTAGCGCGTCTCGATTGGACGTGGTTTGCTTTAAGTTGTAACTGTTGGTTGGCATCTAGCAGCACTTCTCCCATTTCGCGAATCGAACTACAGCTAGCAAACCAGCTATCTTTACCTTTAGTGGTAGCGTAGTCGCGTAGTAGTTCTAAATTAATCGCAGGGATGTAGGCGTTGGGTGCTGGGAGTTGCAACCCTAGAATGGAAAGTCCTTTTTCTAAAGCGGCTTTGAGTCCGTTAAATGTTAAATCGTTGGTGCTGACATAGCAATCAGCCTTACCGCGAAACACTCTCACCCCTGCACCAGTAGATAATCTGGGGGAGATGCTGGCGATCGTGTCGTCTTCTGCTAAACAGTTAATATAGTTAACTCGTTCCAAGAAAAATTCTACAAAATCTGCACCTGCTGCTCGTCCTAAACCAAGTAGGGTAGCAAGGGGTGCTTCCCACGTTTCATCAAAGCGATCGCGTTTTAATTTATAGTCCAGGTTAGGCAGTTCTCTCGATAGCAGTAGGCTACTCGGATACGTCGATAGCATCATCGGGCTTGAGCGTCCTTGTTGAGGATTTACTGACACTTTAGACTTTCAGTCTAACAAACTACCATCAGCTCTATTGGACTTGCGATCGCTCAGTAATTTTTATTCTTAATTTAGTTATAATTTATACCAGTTTCTGGAAAAGCTATAGTCTTTCTACTTAGCTAGTGTTAGCTAGCATCCGATATTTCATCGGTCAAGCTTAGTTTTGAAACAATGCCAATAGAGAATCTTCAGCTTTCTGAATTGCCATCAGTCTACTTACTGAATAAAGATAATTTACCTAGTTGTGCAGCTATTTATTTTGTATCTGATAGCACGGGACAAATTCTATATATTGGTAGGACGGGAAATTTAGTTTCTAGGTGGAGAGAACATCATAGATTTAGACAATTAAAAAAATTGAATCGCAAAAATCAAGTCAGTATTAGCTGGCTTAGATGTAATAACGATATAAATACTCTTTCAAATCTTGAAACTGAATTTCTTGAGTTGTATAAACCACCGCTCAACTGGTCACAAGTAGTTGCACCGATTAGAAGAATCACTCCAATTGAGACAGCATTACAACAAAGTTTTCTACATCTGGCTAAGTTTAACACAATGATATTTGGATTCAATCCGATTGCGGGTGAAGGACTACCAACAATATATCTGTTCTACCCTGTCTACGGTAGACATGGTGTATCGGGAGGCATAAGGAGTGCTTTAAAAAATATTAATAAAAAAGCTAGCTCGTTAAAGTGGAAAGAATATCATACAGAACCTAAATCCCTTGGCAAATTTGGATATTGGGAGACGAATTACAAAGGTATAAGAATAGATTTAACTCCAGCTCAGGAATTAGTCAATATGATGTCTGATGCAACTCGTAGAACTGTAGCTGGTGTAGAGCTAATGGCTTTTAGCAGTCAGCAATTAGAAATACTGATAGAAAACTCACCAGATTTTAAAGAAGAATTCTCTAGTTTGGAGGCTTTAGAGAAAGATCCGATTCCTCTGGAGCTTGCTAGTAATCTTCAGCTTTGTCAAGGGAATAATAAGAATGTTGTTGAAGTCGAACCGTGGGAGGAATTAGAACCAATGCCAGAAGGTGAAGCTAGAGTGATGAGCCGTCAATTTTTGTATGTGAATGACGTGGAAGTAGAAGTATGTACTAATAGAAATGGTAAGTATTTTGTTAGGCATAATGTTTACTGGTGGATAGAACACAGACAGAAAAACCCTCATCCACAGTATAATTGCATAATAGATAATTTGAAGGCAGCAGTAAATAGACTACCTACCATTAGATGGGCTGGATATAAGTTTAGATTTGAAACTATTTTTTTCAAGGAAGATGATGTAGAAGTAGAGGATACACTACTTCTACCATTAGCTATGTTTGAAGAGCTTATAAAAGATATATTGAGATTTAGAAGTCCGCTAAAAGAGACAATTCAAAGTGGCGAATATCAACCGCAGACAAATGACGAAGCAAGTATAAAATTGTGTGTTTGGTTACAGCATAATTCGTTGTTTTCGCTGCTCAAGCCAGCAATAAATCAATAATTCTGATATCAAATTAATTCTAAGGATGCAGCGGGTTTTCTTGCCAAAGTTGATACGCTTTTTGAGCTTGTTCCTTCACTTCTGGAATTAACTCTGCATATGCTTCCCAAAAATCAGATGCTGCGAAGGACTTCATCAAGATCCCTCACTCTACGATCCGCAATCTCTGCCTCTGTCTTAGCAATGAGCTTGTCTAGTTTACCTAATGCTAAGTCAGCTTCAATTTGGCGATCCCACATTTCATCCAAATATTCTTGTAACCAAACTGAAAGTTGGCGAATATCGCCTTCAGGCAATTGCTTAATTGCTGCTTCAATTTCAGGCAAAGTAGTCATAGGAAAAACCCGCACTTCAGATTAATTTGATAGTATCGCGATCGGATTTGACTTTGGATCTGAGCAACAGCCCTAAAAAACGGCATAACTACCCTATTTAGGACATTATTCAGGATTGTTCTGTATGTCTAACCGATTTGGTATTCTGGCTAAAACAAAATTTCAACTAAACTCGATCGCTCTCAACCTGAGACAAAAACCAATCGCATCTCTCCCACTCTCCCCACATGGTAAGCGCGATCGCTTTATCCTGTACAAATACTGTAGTCTCACTTGTCATCCAACGACAATCTGGGCTTAATATTGAAAAATTACGCTGAAAACATAAATTCTCTTTTAGATTTAGATACCTAGATTGAGTCCAAAACTCCCGATGCCAGAAGCCAACCTCACCGACCAATTATCCATCCTGACTCCCGACTCTAGTACGGGCGCACAGCTGTGCGCCCCTACAAATAAATGGGAACAGATCCGCAACAGCTTGCGCCCAGGACAGCAACAAATGGCAGATTGGCAGGGGGGACAGTTGGCAGTCTCGGCAGTGCCAGGGGCAGGCAAATCGACGGGAATGGCAGCAGCAACGGCAATTGCGATCGCCCGCTATCAATTACATGCCAAACGTGCGATCGTTGTTGTTACATTTACTCGTTCTGCGGCAGCAAACATTAAAGGTAAGATTCGCAGGTATTTACGAGAAGAATTTTCTCTACCACCAAGAGGGTTCACTGTCAATACCCTACACGGTTTGGCGCTGAATATTGCCAGCCGCTATCCTGACTTGTCGGGATTGCCCTTGGATAGCGCGACGTTAATTACGCCCAATCAGAGCCATCGCCTGATTCGGACTTGTGTAGAACAGTGGATTGCTGCTAATCCCCGCTTGTATTCTCGGTTACTCGAAGGTAGACAATTTGACGGCGAAGAAACAGAACGCTTACGGCGACAATCAGTATTGCGGACAGAAGTACTACCAGCGTTAGCTTATTTGGTGATTCACGAAGCGAAAAGCTCTGGATATCAACCGCAACAGTTGCGAGTGTTGGGCGAACAGGCAATAGATGAATATGAAATTTTAACCGTCGCTGCCGGATTGTACGAACAGTATCAGAATTTAATGCGATCGCGCGATTTAATCGACTACGACGATATGATTTTGGCAGCGCTACGGGTACTAGAAAATCCTAGCGCCAGACGCAACGAACAAAAGCAAGTTTTTGCCGTATTTGAAGACGAAGCTCAAGACTCTTCACCCCTGCAAACCAAACTCTTAGAAATTCTGGCGCAAGATCCAGAAAACCCAGATTTACCACCAAATTTAATCCGCGTTGGCGATCCCAACCAAGCAATTAATTCTACCTTTACCCCTGCCGACCCAATTTATTTTCGTCGCTTCTGCGAAGAGTGCCAGCAGCAACAACGTTTGGCGACAATGGATATGGCAGGACGCAGCACTAGGATTGTCATTGCCGCAGCTAACTTTATGTTGGGGTGGGTGAATGGAAGGGAGCAGGGAGTAGGGAGTAGGGAGCAGGGACAAGGGAGCGGTCAACCAATTACCCATTACCCATTACCCATTACCTCTTTGCCATTTCGAGCGCAAACGATTCATCCAGTTAGCTTAGATGACCCACAGCCGGATGCTAATCCTGCACCGATTGGTGGGGGATTGGAGTTGCATACGCCTCGCGATATTCATCACACGGCAGAATTGATCGGTCGGCGGGTAGTGGCATTATGTCAAGCAGAATCAAATGGAGAAACACAAACTCCAGAAACGCCGAATAATCTGCGCATGGCGGTTTTAGTGAGGGAAAACAGACAGGGACGATGGCTGGCTGAAGCGATCGCGCCGATTTGCCAAGAGCATAATATCGTAGTGTACGAGGTTTCAGAAAGCGATCGCCATTCTCGAGTTCCGGCGGAAGTGCTAGCACTGCTGCAATTCCTCGACCGTCCTCACTCCCCCGATTATCTCAAAGCTGCCTTGGAAGTTTTGGTACAGCGTCAGTTAATCCAACCGCAAGATTTGAACGCGCTGGCAACCATTCCCGAACAATTTCTGTATCCTGGTCCTTTAGACGCACCTCAACCCGAACCAGCTCAAAAAGCCAGTCATTTGTGCCGCAGCCTGCTCCGCGCTCGCATGGAGTTACCTCCCTATCAATTAATTTCCTTCCTTGCCTTAACCCTGAATTACGACCAAGCAGAACTCGCGACAGCAGATAAGCTAGCAGAACGAGTGCAGCAACAACTTGCTGGTAATGGCAGTCATAATTTGGCTGCCATGTTGCTAGTGTTGAGCGAAATTGTCAATTCGGAAAAATTTGAAGCCGTGGATACGGAAGATTCCGAGGCGCGTTATACCCGTCCTGGGCAACTGACAATTATTACCATGCACAAAGCTAAAGGATTGGATTGGGACTGCGTATTCATTCCGTTTTTACACGAAAATACAATTCCTGGAAATCTGCGCGTTTTACCTCAAGCTCATTTTTTGGGAGATTTCACCGTTGCAGAAGTTGCCCGCGCCCAAATTCGCGCTGCTTTGCACGAACAATTTCCCTTACCCGATGTTGCTACGGCGTGGGAACAGGCAAAACAACTCAAGACAGCAGAAGAGTTTCGCTTACTTTATGTTGCCATCACTCGCGCCAAACGGTTACTGTGGATTTCTGCGGCACAAAAAGCACCTTTCACCTGGAGCAAACCTGAAAATTTAGATAACAGTCGCCCCTGTCCGGTATTTTCGGCTTTAGTGCGCCAATTTCCGCGATCGCTAGTCACAACATAACAATATTGACTGTCCCGAACATAATTATCAGCAGCTCGTCTCTCTAGTCGCCACAAATGCTTAGAGCGCGAAGTGATGGTATTATCCGACTGGTTTACTATACTTCCCTGGCGTGACTCCAACAAAACGCTTGAATTGCCTGGTTAAATGACTTTGATCGGCAAAACCCGTTTGTTGCGCCACCTGCGCGATCGCATATCCTTGTGATAAAAGCCTTTTTGCTTTTGCCACCCGCACTTGAGTTAAATACTCGTAAGGTGGCATACCAACGCGATCGCGAAATGTTCGTAATAAATAAAACGGACTGAGATTGGCGATCGCGGCAAGTTTTTCTAAAGAAATATTTTCTGTATAATTTGCTTCTAAATACGATCTAATTCGCGCGATCGGTTTGTCTTGTTTACCTATTTGTTTCAGTGTAGGGCGATCGCCTGTATGACGTTGAATCAATTTTACAAGCGTCCCCAACCAGCGCGTATCTTTTTCTAACTGCGACGGCGAAGTTTCTAAACTTTGATGTAGTTGTAATATCTGTTGAGCAAGCTGGAGATCGTCAATCACGGCTTGCGGAAAATAAGGCATAACCTGTCGCCCCACAAAAGCCTCAGCCGCAGCTTGTTGCAATAAACTCACATCGGGATATAACACGCGATATGTCCAACCATTCTCAACTCCCGCACTTCCCGTATGCACCTCACCGGGGTTGACAATCACCACCGTACCAGCAGGGGCAAAATGCATTTCGCCTTGGTAAGTAAACTTTTCTACCCCTTGTTCGATGACACCGATAGTATAAGCTTCGTGAATGTGTCGGCAGAAAGCATGAGTAATATAAGTTGCTCTAAGTAACTCCAAATTACCCAACTCCGGCTGTCGCCAAAACTTAGCACGTTCGCACCTAGCTGGAGTTCTAGCAGCGTTATCCATAAGATAGCAGTTCGTAGCGATCGGCTTTCCCTGACGGAATATTAGCACTAATGGCAGTTGCCGATCTAAGATATTGCTGACTAATCGTTCTTCCCCGATCTTAAGTCAGCGATCGGTCGCTAATTCTCCCTTATCCCCCTGCTCCCTGCTCCCTTATCCCTCATATGTCTCGCTCAAAATCTCTGCAATATTACATTCTGGCTCGATTGCTGCTGACACCACTCATGCTGTGGACGATCGTGACCGTGGTATTTTTGTTGTTAAGAGCAACTCCTGGCGATCCCGTCGATGCTGTGTTAGGAGGACGCGCCCCAGAAAGCGTCAAGCAAGAATATCGGCAACGGTTAGGGCTACTCGATCCTTTGCCAATTCAATACATTCGTTACATTGGTAGTCTTTTGCGTTTCGATCTCGGTAGTTCCATTACAACTCAAGGGGAATCCGTTTGGCAAACCATCGGACAGCACTTCCCCGCCACGGCAGAATTAGCCGTATTTAGCATGGCATTTGCGCTCATCATTGGAATTAGCGTCGGAATGCTAGCTGCTTCCCGCCCTAATTCTTGGTTAGATGTAGGGGGGCGATTATTTGGGATTATCACTTATGCCTTACCCTTATTCTGGGTAGGAATGTTAATGCAGTTGGTATTTGCGGTACAGTTAGGGTGGTTTCCCTTGGGAACGCGCTTTCCAACTTCTATACCCGCACCTGAAGGTTTTACAGGACTCTACACTATTGATAGTTTATTAAGCGGCAATTTTACCCAGTTTTTCAGTGCTATCTATTACCTATTGCTGCCGAGTCTAACTCTAGGACTTTTACTATCGGGAATTTTCGAGCGTATTGTTCGCGTCAACCTCAAACATACCCTTAAAGCTGACTATGTAGAAGCTGCCCGTGCTAGGGGAATTCCCGAACGACGGATCTTATTTGCCCATGCTTTAAAAAATGCCTTAATTCCCGTGATTACGATTATGGGACTCACTTTCGCCTCTTTATTAGGCGGAGCAATCTTAACTGAGGTGACATTTTCTTGGCCTGGTTTAGCCAACCGCCTCTACGAAGCAATTTCCTTGCGCGATTATCCTACCGTTCAAGGAATTTTAGTATTCTTTGGTACGATCGTCGTGCTTGCCAGCATCATAATTGATATTCTCAATGCCTCCATCGATCCCCGCATTCGTTATTAATACTACTGGTAAGCTCTAGAAGACACGCAGGTTGTAATAGTAATGGGTAATGGGTAATTGGTAGTTGGTGGTTGCTAGTTAGAGCGGGTTAGTTTTCATTCCTGACCATCACTGTTATCTCCTATATCCTAATTTTTCACATTTAACTTTTGACTTTTGACTTGTCTAAACGTCGCTTTTCTCTATGGTTCGAGCGCTTAATGGCGATCGCAGCTACGGTAAATTTTGGTCTAGTCATTTTTGACTTCACCTACGTCCCCTGGCGCGATTTTTACCTCAACCGCATTCCCGAAGTTACAACAATTTACGATCCAATTAAAGGCATTGAGCCGCACCGCGAAACTCAGCAGTATTTAAAGCTAGTCAATGCCTTAGAACAACAAGTGAGTCAAACAGGATTGCAGTCACCCCAGACAGCAGCCGTGTTAGAGCAACTGCGCCGCTACAGCAGTGACATTATCGAAACTAATCCGTTTGCCTTGGCAAATAAGACGGGGACGCTAGAAAGAATTAAAAATCGAATGCGCGATCGCATCGGTGAAGAATCTTCGCGTACTGCTTTTAATATTTTTTGGAGTCAAGAATATCTCCTCAAGGCTGGGTGGCAAAAAGAGATTGACTTTTTCAATCGCAGTATTCGCCCTTTAGTTGCCACAAATTATTATCGTGCGATCGGTGAAAACGGAGAATTTATCGATGAATTCTGGGGAATTGACGCTTATTTCATCGTCCTGTTTGGCGTAGAATTTCTCATCCGCACTTTTATCATTAGCCGTCGTCATGTTGGGTTGAAATGGCAAGATGCGATGTTATGGCGATGGTATGACATTCTACTCATCGTTCCCTTTGAGTTGTTACCTTTTTTGCGCTGGACGTGGCTGCGAATTATTCCAGTGACGGTTCGCTTGCACCAAGCAAAATTATTAAATTTAGAACCAGTCCGACGACAAGCGACTCAAGGATTTGTCGCCAGTTTGGCACAGGAAATCACTGAAGTCGTTTTAATTCAATTTATTAATCAGTTACAAGTTTCGGTACGACGGGGAGAGTTAACAAATTGGCTATCCGCCAGCTCTAAGCGGCAACCATACATAGATTTAAATAATATTAACGAAATTGAGACGATCGCTTCTCTGGTCGTCAACGTCCTCGTCTACCAAGTCTTCCCCCAAATCGAACCGGATATCATTGCCATTTTACGCCACAGCATCGAAAGCACCCTCGACCAATCCCCCCTCTACCGCAGCATCCAAAATCTACCAGGAGTCGGCAACTTCCCCCACGCGCTGAGCCAGCAACTAGCGACCTCCATTACCCAAAATTTTTATACCGCGATCGTCAAAGCTGTAGAAGATCCGGTTGGGGCAAAAATTTCCCGCCAGCTAGCTCAACATTTCAGCCAAGCTTTAGGTAGGCAAATGCAGGAAAAACATACCTTAGAACGCATTCAATCTCTGATTTCTGACTTTTTAGAAGAAGTCAAACTCAACTACGTCCGCAGACTCGCACAAGAGGATGTCGAGCAAATTATGGAACAAACCCGGCTATTGAAGCGGGGTGAGAAGTGAGGAGTAAGGGGTGAGGGACAAGGAGGACAAGGGAGACAAGGGGGACAGGAAGAAAAACATTTTTCCCCTCTCCCTTGTCTCATTCTCTCGCTCCTCGCTCCTCACCCCTAATTGATGCGCTAAACTCAAATGTAAGGGCGAAACGAATTTGTTTCGCCTTTAAACTTTCTGGAAAAATAACTGTTTCTCAGGAAGTGGGTGTCCACCCGCTTTTTTTATGTCTGAACAATGGCTCATCCCTTAATTCCCCAAATCATTGAACTCGCCTCGCCTGTAGCAGAAGATCTAGGGTTGGAAATCGTTGACGTTGTTTTCCATACAAACCATCGTCCGCCAGTGCTGCGCGTGGACATCCGCAATCCGCAGCAAGACACCGGACTAGACGACTGCGAACGCATGAGCCGCGCTTTAGAAGCAACGCTAGATACAGCAGATGTCATTCCTGATGCTTACGTTTTGGAGGTTTCTAGTCCAGGGATATCGCGCCAGCTGGTGGCAGACCGAGACTTTATTTCTTTTAAAGGATTCCCTGCGATCGTCACCTTATCCGAACCCTATGAAGGTCATACAGAGTGGACGGGTCAATTAATTAAGCGCGATGAAACCGCAGTGTTTTTGAATCAAAAAGGTCGGGCGATCGCCATTCCCCGCTCTCTCATCACCAGGGTACAACTGGACGAGCGCCACTAAATCGGGGGTTAGGAGTGAGGGATTGGAGGTTAGGAAAATTGTGAATTTGAGATTTCGGATTGCAATTTCTCCCTTGTCTCCCTTGTCCTCCTTGTCTTCCTTGTCCCCACTTCCGACTCCCTACAGATAAAGAGGTTTAAATATTATGTCAATGGTTAGCCTACCGGGTCTAAAAGAATTAATTGAAAGCATCAGCCGCGAACGGAATTTACCTCGGAATGCGGTACAAAATGCCTTGAGAGAAGCTTTGCTAAAAGGCTACGAGCGCTATCGGCGAGCGCAAAATTTAGACAAAAAGCATTTTGAAGAAGAATATTTTGACAACTTTGAAGTAGAGTTGGATGTTGAAGAACAAGGCTTTCGAGTTCTAGCAACTAAAACGATTATTGAAGAAGTCACCAACTCCGACCACGAGATTTCCCTCAAAGACGTGCAAGAATTTGCAGGGGATGCAGCTCAAATTGGTGATTCGGTGCTAGTTGACGTGACTCCAGATAAAGAAGAGTTTGGACGCATGGCAGCGATGCAGACAAAACAAGTTTTGTCGCAAAAACTCCGCGATCAGCAGCGTCAAATGATCCAAGAGGAATTTCAAGATATAGAAGATACCGTACTGCAAGCTAGAGTACTACGGTTTGAGCGACAGTCAGTGATTATGGCGGTTAGTAGCAGCTTCGGTCAGCCAGAAGTCGAAGCAGAATTACCCAAGCGGGAGCAACTACCTAACGATAATTATCGCGCCAATGCTACTTTTAAGGTTTATCTCAAGAAAGTCTTGCAGGGACAGCATCGAGGTCCACAGTTATTGGTTTCCAGGGCTGATGCTGGTCTAGTCGTGTATTTATTTGCGAATGAAGTGCCGGAAATAGAGGATGAAGTCGTCCGCATTGTCGCTGTAGCTAGGGAAGCCAATCCTCCCTCCAGGCATGTCGGTCCTCGGACAAAAATAGCTGTCGATACCCTAGACCGAGATGTAGACCCAGTAGGGGCATGTATTGGCGCTAGAGGGTCGCGAATTCAAGTCGTAGTCAACGAATTACGCGGAGAAAAAATTGATGTGATTCGCTGGTCGCCCGATCCAGCTACTTATATTGCCAATGCTTTGAGTCCGGCTAGGGTGGATGAAGTACGGTTGATGGACCCGGAAACTCGTCAGACTCACGTATTGGTGGCAGAAGATCAACTCAGTTTGGCAATTGGTAAAGAAGGACAAAACGTCCGTCTAGCCGCCCGTTTGACAGGATGGAAAATTGACATCAAAGACCGCGACAAATACGATTACGCCGCTGAAGATGCTAAATTTGCGGCAGCAGCTAGACAACAAGCCGCCGCACAGTTAGAGGAAGAATTAGCAGAGGAAGAATTGGCAGAGGAAGAACTAGAAGACATGATAGAAACAGTAGATGACACTGGCGAAGCATTGGATGAAGAACTGGAAACATCTGAGGAGCTAGAAGAATCGGCGACTAACGAACTGTGACTTGTGACTCGTGACTTGGTAACTGCCCCTGAAGCTCTCTTCACCGTCCCAACCCCCTCCTGTTGATGAAACCTAACTATCGCCGTTGTATCAGCTGCGGTCGCGTGGCATTAAAATCGGAGTTTTGGCGCATTGTCCGCGATCGCGACTCGGGAGAGTTACAATTAGATCGGGGCATGGGGCGTTCTGCTTACATCTGTCCCCAAGCAAGCTGTCTACAAGTGGCGCAAAAGAAAAACCGCTTGGGGCGATCGCTCAAGGTCAAGACAGTCTCAGAGGTGCTTTATCAAACTCTATTGCAGCGCCTAGTTACAGAACCATAAGTACGAAACCAGGTGACAGAGACAGATAGCAGTGATATGTACAACCCCTTATACTTACCCACTCCTTGAACTTAACAAGAGCGAACGAGCATCAAGCATACAAACACATCGGCATTCCCATTGACAGGTTAAGGAATTTGCAGCTGGTAATTTCTGCAAACCTAACTTGATGCCAAAATAATATATGGGTCAAAATATCCTAGTAGTAGATCGACAACCAAAAGTTGCGACCGGATTTCCTCAAGTTGGAGCGCTAGCAAAAAACACAAGCAAAAAACACAAGCAAAAAACACCTGCTAACCCTATCAAAGTAGGGATTTAAGCCAAATAGAAAGCTTCTCTGTTATATCATTTGGAGGCAAGAACCGCAATTCAAACAGTAAACGAATATACAAAAATCGGAGGATGGAGATGTTGTAAATCGGGCAACCATCCAGTTATAGCTGGTAGGTACAAGGGGAAGAATGGATGAACAACGGCAAAGTCAGAATTTACGATCTATCAAAGGAATTGAATTTGGATAACAAGGAAATATTAGCCATTTGCGATCGGCTTAATATTGCAGTGAAAAGTCATAGCAGCACTATTAGCGAAGAAGAAGCAGAGCGAATCAGACAAGCAGCAGAAAAACAAGCTGCCAACCCCGTCACTGCTGGTAGAGAAGGTCATGCCAACAGCTACAAGGCACATCCTCAACCAGCCACTAACAAAGTTAAACCAAAACCTGTCGTGCCTCACAAACAGCAAATCTTGGAAATTCGCAAACCAAAGCACAACCCCGATCGTCCTAACCCCCCAGAACCTTCTGTTGCCGTAGCACCTCAACCTCCAGCTCGTCCGACCGCTTCTAATTCACCCGTGCGACCGACAACAGCGCCAACCCGTCCCGAAGCACAAAAGCCAGTGCAAGCAGTAGAAACTCAGCCTACAACCCAAAGCGAGCAGGGCGATAATTCAATACCTACAAACAAATCCAGACCACCAGAATCACCCAAGCTGTCAACACCACCCCCTAGACCGTCCGGGGCAAGAGACGGTGTAGATGAAACTGCCGGACTACCACCGTCGCCACCACAGCGAGCGGAGCGCCTGGAACGATCGGAACGACCGGAGCGACCAATTCTCAAGCGGGAGCAAGACGATCGCGCAGCCAATCGTCCAGTGGCGAAGGCAGATAGAGTCGAAAAACCAATGCGTCGTTCGCAGGAGGCAGCTGCTAGCTCGGAAAGCACGCCAGCTAGACCTAAACCCGTGCTGGAACTGCAAAGACCTAAGCCAGTGAGGGCAGGCGAAGCAGTAGCACCAGAACGCTCTAAACCAGATGGGGCAGAAGCTTTACCGGGAACGGAAGAAATCGCCGAGATCGGGGTGGATGACAAGCCAATCCTCAAACGCCCCATGCCGCGTCCAGTGGGTAAAGGTGGCAAGAAATGGCAAGAAGAGGAGATAGACGAAGGACAAGACGCAAAGGCAACGAAGGCAGGTGTAAAAACCAAACGTCTCAAGCCTATAGTCGATTTGGATGACGAAGAAGACTTTGACGATGAGGAGGACGGAGATAGCGATACTCCAATTCAAGTTAGCTTGTCTATAGCTCGTCCGCCAAAACAGAAAACAGCAGCTCGTCCAGGACAGCCGCAGCCTGCTGCTATTAGTGTAGTTAGAAGCAAAAAGTTTAGCCAAGCACGAGAAAACAACCGTCGCCGCGAACCAGAACAGAAACGCGAACGCCCAGAAAAAGTGGTAGTCATGGGCAATCTCACCGTGCAAGAACTAGCTGAGAGTTTAGCAACTCCAGATACAGAAATTGTCAAGATTCTGTTCATGAAAGGGATAGCAGTTAGTATTACCCAAAGTTTAGATCTTGCCACGATTAAAATGGTGGCGGAAGAACTGGGCGTAGAGGTAGAAACTGCCGAGCCAGAAGCAGAAGCCCGTAAAGTTACAGAAATGCTCGATGCGGCAGACTTGGAAAATCTCCAGCGCCGTCCGCCAGTCGTAACAATTATGGGTCACGTAGACCACGGAAAAACGACTTTGCTCGATGCCATCCGCAAAACAAAAGTGGCGCAGGGCGAAGCTGGAGGCATTACCCAGCACATCGGTGCTTACCACGTCGATGTCGAACAAAACGGGCAAATGCAGCAAGTCGTATTTCTAGATACCCCAGGTCACGAAGCCTTTACGGCGATGCGGGCGCGAGGAGCGCGAGTGACGGACATCGCTATCTTAGTGGTTGCTGCCGATGACGGCGTTCAACCCCAGACGGTTGAGGCGATCAGTCATGCCCAAGCAGCAGAAGTACCAATTGTCGTCGCAATCAATAAGATTGATAAAGAAGGCGCTCAACCCGATCGCGTCAAGCAAGAGTTAACTCAATACAGTCTAACTCCTGAAGAATGGGGCGGTGACACGATTATGGTTCCCGTCAGCGCCATTAAAGGTGAAAACCTTGACGGCTTGCTAGAAATGATTCTGTTGGTTTCAGAGGTAGAAGACCTATACGCTAACCCAGATCGGACGGCGAAAGGAACGGTAATTGAAGCCCATCTTGACAAAGCCAAAGGTCCGGTCGCAACCTTGCTGGTACAAAACGGAACGCTGCACGTGGGCGATATCCTTGTGGCTGGGTCGGCATTTGGCAAAGTCCGCGCTATGGTGGACGATCGCGGTCGGCGAGTAGATATCGCTAGCCCCTCCTTCGCCGTGGAGGTCTTGGGCTTGAGCGACGTGCCAGCAGCTGGAGACGATTTCGAGGTGTATCTCGTCGAGAAGGAAGCACGGGCGATCGCCAGCGAACGGGCAGAGAAACAACGTCAGTTCCGCTTGCTGCAAGGACGCGCGACCCTAACTTCCATATCCGCACAGGCTCAGGAAGGCGAGTTGAAGGAACTCAACTTGATCCTCAAGGCAGATGTCCAAGGTTCCGTCGAAGCAATTGTCGGGGCGCTCAAACAACTGCCACAAAACGAAGTCCAAATCAGAATGTTGTTGTCTGCACCTGGAGAAGTCACTGAAACTGACATCGACTTGGCAGCAGCTAGTAACGCCGTGATTATCGGCTTCAACACCACGCTTGCTAGCGGTGCTAGACAAGCAGCCGACGAAGCAGGGGTAGATGTTCGAGAATACGACATTATCTACAAACTGCTGGAAGACATTCAAGCTGCCCTAGAAGGTATGCTAGAGCCAGAATTGGTAGAAGAACCTCTCGGTCAGGCAGAAGTCCGT
Source organism: Chroococcidiopsis sp. CCALA 051 (assembly GCF_003015105.1). Lineage (NCBI taxonomy): Bacteria > Bacillati > Cyanobacteriota > Cyanophyceae > Chroococcidiopsidales > Chroococcidiopsidaceae > Chroococcidiopsis > Chroococcidiopsis sp. CCALA 051. The sequence continues at coordinate 45,157 of NZ_PYCI01000022.1, forward strand.
CAGGTCTTCCCAGTCGGTCGCGGTAAGGTGGCTGGTAGCTACGTGCAGTCAGGCAAGCTAGTGCGTAACTGCAAGCTGCGGGTGCGTCGTGGTGGTAAGGTGATCTACGAAGGTGCTTTAGATTCTCTCAAGCGGATGCGAGAGGATGCCCGCGAAGTCAATTCCGGCTACGAATGCGGTATTGGTGTTGATAAATTCAACGATTGGGTTGAAGGCGATATCGTCGAAGCCTATCACATGGTGACAAAACGCCGCACGCTTACGAGGTAGCACTGTCAAGACGTGCGATCGCACGTCTTGACATCTTGAAAACTATGCAATCATTTCGCTCCGAACCATTTTTGTGGATTCACCTAGCTGGGTTAGCAACGCTGCCGATTCTGTTGCAGTTGTGCTGGCTCGGCTTGGCTGTGGGCGATCCCATCTTGCCCGTGTGCTTAGAATTCTCAATTGTGGCGGCGATTGGAGTCTTACCCGTTCTGTGGATGCAGCTATCCCGTCCTTTTTTGATCTTTGCCGTGCTGGGAGTCGCACAAAAACCAACTCAGCTCGACGAGCAGCAAAGAAAAGTTCTCAGGTTAATTCGTACGACTGCCAATCGCCTGCTGGCTATGGTAGCAGCAGTATTGCTAGTAGGGCTATTATGGTTGTTGTATCGTACCGCGCCGATCGCGGCAAATGTCATACCCTTACCACCACAATGGCGAGGCTTAGGATTGTTGGTAGCTAGCGTTGCCTTTTTAGCAAGCAATCTATTTCTGCAAATCCCTGTCAGCGTGGCACGGGTTTTCGTTACTAGCGAAACAGAATTTTCTAAGGCAAAACCTTATCCTGTAGAAAGAATAGCGCGAGACTTTACGATTGTTGGCTGGCAAGTTAACCGCATCTTGCCCCAACTCACCAACTCTCAAACAGATACAGCTCAAGTAACAGCTCAAGTAAAGGAATGAGGAAACATGGCTCATCCAGCTACAGACACCAGCAGATCCGAAGATAGCCAAATCTGGGACGAACTAAAAGGCGCAATCGCTGCTAGCTCCGGCTTTCAGCGCTGGCGGTTAGAAAAGATGTCTGGCGATCGCCAACTGCAAGAGGTGAACCTCGATCGTCAAGTAAGTCTATATTTGCGCGAAACGCTGGAAACTTTGGCTTATTAGGGAGTAGGGAGCAGGGAGCAGGAAGTAGGGAAAAGGCAAATTTTAGGTTGACTCTCCTTGTTTCTCACCGGACTATTTCAAAAAATTTTTCAGAGTTCCTTCTAGGCGACGCAGTTGGCTGTAAACGGCTTCCAGGCGATCGCCTTCCACTTCCACATCTGTTGTCGGGTAGTTTTGGAGAATTTCCAGTAGCGAGAGCTGGCGATCGCGAGCAGATAAGGTAATGGCAGCGCGTAGAGCTTGTCGATTTGCTTGGCGCGAAGGTGGATGAACGGTTTTACCTATTTCATCTAACAATAATTCTCCTAAAGCATTGTTGAGAAATCGATCTAACAAGATTGGATCGACCGTTACTGTATTTGTAAGAGACTGGCGAATTGTCTGGGGATCTTGTCGTGCTAATGCCAAGTTTACCCGTAGATCGGGTGACATTTCTCCAGTGCGCGCAAACTTTGTCAAATCCTCAACCGCGATCGATTCGCGAAAAACTCGGTACTTGAGTACGACTCGTTCGGCTGCAAAAACGGAGGTGCTAGAAAATACAATTGCTGCACTTACCCAGGAGGCAAAACCATAACGCAGCAACAACGAAAATAAGCGCATTCATTAAAAGTTAAGATTTAAGTTGTTTGTATTGTTTTAACTTCAACACGGTAGCACGGTTGCTTTCAGTCAAGACTCATCCTACAAGATTGTTTCTCACAACTAACCGAGTTTGGTAAAGCAGGTACTATCTACTCTGCGAAAGATTTATAGAAAATTGCGGAACATAGTAGCAGTGATATGTGTCATCAGCTCAAATCTCAGGACAAGCGAACTCGTTCCACAAAAATGTTAATAAAAGTAAAATTTTTGTGCAATTTTTGCGATCGCTTGTCTTACTAGATGCAGATCGTCAGCACATGACACATCCTACAAGTATGACACGCCAAGATTCTCCAATTTTCTCGTCTGCCAATCGCGCTTCGTCCGTCAAACCGCTTGTTTGCTCGTTATTTCCTTGGCGAACTGGACTAACCGCCTTACTGTTAGTTGCCAGTTGCACGATCCCCATCGCTACACTAGCAGATACTTCTATCGTACACGCTCAAGCGCCAACTACACCTCCAATTGCCGCTCCCACCACTGCCAAAGTTATTTACGTCAATCCCGAAGTCGGTACGGATACTCCTGGTGCTGGTACGAGCGAAGCATCTGCTTACAAAACTATTACTTTTGCCTTAACTCAAGCCGAACCTGGCACGGTCGTTCAACTTGCTGCTGGTAACTACACTAACGAAACTGGAGAAGCCTTTCCCCTCACTCTCAAATCCGGCGTGACGCTACGCGGTGATGAAGCAACTAAAGGTGAGAATATTATCATCAGTGGTGGTGGAGAGTATATCAGTCCTACCTTTGCCCGACAGAACGTCACGATTCGTGCTGAGAAAGAAACAACAATTAGTGGTGTCACCGTGACTAACACTAATACACGCGGCACGGGCTTGTGGATTGAATCAGCTAATCCTACGGTAACGAACAGTACTTTTGCCAACAGCAATCGAGACGGGATTTTTGTAACTGGAACGGCTAGCCCCAAAATAGAAGCAAACCGATTCATTAAAAATGGTGGGAACGGAATCTCTGTAGCACGGGCAGCACAGGGAGAAATTCGCAACAACGTCTTTCAAGCTACAGGTTTTGGACTCGCAATTGGTGGTACGTCATCACCCTTAGTCAGCGATAACCAAATTCAACAAAATAAAGACGGTATCTATGTTTCCGAGGCGGCTCAACCGATTTTACGCAATAACGTGATTCAAAATAACGATCGCGATGGAGTTGTCGCCACTGTCAACGCTCAACCCGATATTGGTTCCGCTGATAACGCCGGACAAAATCTGATTCGCGGTAATAAGCGCTATGACCTATACAATGCCACGCGGAGCAACGCTCTGGTTGCAATTGGTAACGATATCGATCCCAAGCGCATTTCTGGCAAAGTCACATTTACCCCTGCTCAATTTGCTCTGCGCGATATCAAAGGTTTGTGGGCGCAGCCTTATATTGAAGCCTTAGCTGCTAAAAATATTATTGCTGGTTTCCCTGATGGTACTTTTAAGCCAGACGAACCTGTCACCCGCGCCCAATTTGCCGCAATTGTCAGTAAAGCCTTTACACCCAAAGGACAACGCCCAGCCGTTAATTTTCAGGACGTTCAGCGTAAATATTGGGGCTACCAAGCGATCCAAACGGCATATCAAGGTGGTTTTGTGGCTGGATATCCTGGCAATTTATTTGAACCGGAGCAGAAAATTCCCAGAGTTCAAGCGCTGGTTTCCTTAGCAAACGGTCTGAATTTGAGTGCGGATAACTCCAGCGCGATCGCAGTTTATACTGACGCAGCTCAAATTCCCAACTACGCCACTCAACCCGTAGCCGCTGCCACTCAGAAACAATTGGTGATCAACTATCCTACACCCACTCAGTTAAATCCCAATCGCGAGGCTACCCGTGCTGAGGTTGCTGCTTTTGTCTATCAAGCACTCGTGAACGCCGGACGAGCTAAAGCGATTCCCTCACCTTACCTCGTTAGCCTACCCTAGATCGGGGAGCAGAGAGCGCGCGAGCGCACGAGCAGGGAAAGAAGAGAGCTGAGGGAGCAATTACAAGTCACAAGTCACAATGAATTCGGAATTCCGAATTCCGAATTCCGAATTTTCCCCACACCCCGATCGCTGGTAACTGACAACTGATAACTGAATTAACAACGCCAGCATTCCTGTCGAAATGCTGGCGCTATTTTGCTTCTTATATGCAGTGGGGTCTTTATATATTTATGGCTGACCCCTTTGAGTTAGCGGAGATATAGTCAGGGTCTTTATATAAGCTGACCCCGTTTGAACCTATGTATATAGTATGACAAACTCTATCTGAAGTAATGACTTTTCTAATGTTTTCTTTATTTTTTCTACGATACCGTTGAGAGTTGTGAATGAACTTGAACTTTCTTTAAGGAGCGGTCTGTTTAACAGGGCGATCGCGCCGCCGAGCTGCCAAAACGAGAATAGTATACATTTGACAAGAGATAATCCTGAGTATTTCTTCCAAATTTCTTTAGAAGGAGTGAGGGGAATTCAGATTTTTGAAGTCTAAGAGTTTCCCGTGTCCCCCAAGTCCTCCTTGTCTCTATTAACTACGACTTTGCTCGCCCCCGTTCCAGACGAAACAGGAAAATCATCAAGGCAACGATTCCTACTTGGAGAGCAAAATTGGGTAAAGCATTACTGACGTTTTGTCCCGCTGCTAGTTGAGCTAAAAAGATGACAGCGCCAATTAAACCCGATGCTCCGAAAGAAAAGTAGATAAATTTTCTCAATCCTCGATAAGGAGCGGCTGCTTCTGCTCTCAACCGAGCGTATTGTTCTGATGTCAACCGTTTGTCGCCGCGATTTTTAGGATTTTGCTCTATCATCAAAGTTTTGATAGTATAATAAAGGTTTGGCAGCGCCGATGTGGCTCAGTGGTAGAGCACTCGATTCGTAATCGAGCGGTCGCGGGTTCAAATCCCGCCATCGGCTTAAGAAAGAGAGAGTAATGAGTGGTGTAGACTTGCAAAATTGGTGTAAAAGTGGTGTAAGCCAAGTAGACCTATCGACTTTCGCAAAGGCAATGACCAGTGGGTGTGGTTATCATTAGATGTTGTAACACGAGAGATTGTGGGCTTGCACATTGGCGATCGTAGTGGCAACTGTGCAAAAGCGTTCTGGAACTCGATGCCACCGATGTACCGTCCAGTGTGCTGTGCTTTACACCGACCGTTGGAGCGCCTATCCTATTCTTTTTTCTCTAGCCTTTCCTAAATAGCACTACTACTTTAAGTTAATACTCTAAGTGGTTTGGGAGAATAGATAGCTGGATGGCATGATTGTACGTTTTTTGTGCGCATAGTACGAACGTTTTATTTACTCCGTACAGAAAATTCTACATACATTTCGTGTATATTTGTACGCTTAACGTACGTAAATTTTGTGCAAAGTCTGAAAGCCTTACGGAGTAAGATTCTTTGCCAGAATCTAGCTTATGTCCTGCTCTCTGAGCATTACACTCTATAGGGGCGCACCGATGTGCGCCTCTACGGATTTATTGCAATTAGCAGTTGGCATAATATTTGCGATCGCGCTTGTATCGATCCTAACAACTGACCAAGCAACGAGCTATCAAAATCGTAGCTAAACACTTGGATAGATGTAATTATTAATGCTTTACTGCTAAAGAACTTACATGAGTTCTACTACGTACCATGACACAACAGCTGACGAGGCAAGACCCTTCAACTTGGGTGGAGCGACTGGCGAGATTTGGTTATGCAGCTAAGGGAGTGGTTTACGGTATTGTTGGATTGTTGGCAGCACAAGCGGCTTTTGGCGCAGGTGGAAAAACAACAGATACCGAAGGTGCATTACAAACGGTATTAACTCAGCCATTCGGAAAATTTTTACTAGCCGCAATCGCTCTTGGTTTACTCGGATACGCGCTTTGGCGGTTCGTCCAGGCAATTAAAGATCCCGAACATAAAGGTACAAATGCTAAGGGAATTTTTCAGCGACTTGGTTATGCAATTAATGGTTTTATCTACGCTGGATTAGCTTTTACTGCAATTCAATTAGTTGCTGGAACTGGCGGTGGGAGTGGTGGTAATGCAACTCAAGATTGGACGGCAAGGCTACTTTCTCAACCTTTCGGACAATGGTTGGTTGGAACTGTAGGTGCATTTATTATTGGCATGGGTTTCTATCAGTTTTACCGCGCTTTTAAGGCTAAATTTCGTCAAGAAATGGATCTGCATCAATTAAGTGAAACTGAGAAAAAATGGGTACTAGGTATTAGTGGATTTGGCACGGCAGCACGGGGAGTCGTATTTTGCGCGATCGGCTTTTTTCTGATCCAAGCGGCAAGAAATAATAACCCTAACGAAGCAAGAGGACTGGGTGAGGCGCTACAGGTGCTATCCCAACAACCTTTTGGTAAGTGGATTTTAGGAATTGTAGCTTTGGGATTAATTGCTTACAGTATTTATATGGTGTTGCAAGCACGATATCGCCGATTGAAAGTAGATTAAATCGTGAGTGAAATACGAGGCATTTGGATTACCAATACCGATAGTGCAGTTCTCGACTCTCAAGCTAATATTGCCGAGGCGATGAATTTCTTGGCAGCGACGGGATTTAACGTGGTGTTTCCCGTTGTGTGGAGTAAAGGAGCTACAGTTTATCCCAGTCAAGTGATGCGATCGCAGTTTGGCTTGGCGATCGATCCGCGCTACACTGGGCGCGATCCGTTAGCCGAACTGGTAGCTGAAGCAAGACGAGTCGAACTGAAAGTTATTCCCTGGTTTGAATATGGCTTTGCTAGTTCCTACAATCAAAACGGAGGACAGTTATTAGCAAAAAAACCAGAATGGGCAGCCCGCGATTGTAACGGTAATCTACTGAAAAAGAATGGTTTTGAGTGGATGAATGCCCTCGATTCCCAAGTACAAGATTTTTTGCTGAGTTTAATTTTAGAAGTTGTCAATAATTACGATATAGATGGCATTCAAGGCGACGATCGCATTCCTGCTATGCCGTGTGAAGGCGGCTACGACGCGGGAACTGTAGCCCGCTATCGCCAAAAATTTCGCCGTCAACCGCCCTCAAACCCCCAGGATCGGCGTTGGCTACAATGGCGGGCAGATATTTTAACTAACTTTCTCGCCCGTCTGAATCGAGAAGTCAAAGCCGTTAATCCCAATTTACTCATATCAATGGCTCCTAGTATCTACGATTGGGGTTATAAAGAATATCTGCAAGATTCTCAAACTTGGCTGCAACGAGGATTAGTCGATCTACTCCATCCCCAAGCTTATCGGCGCGATTTCAATAGCTACAAACAGATTATCGCTCGCCTCGTTAGAGAACAAGTTACCCCACAACAGAGATCGCGAGTCGCCCCAGGTGTTTTACTCAATATTAGTTCCTACCGCATGACTCCTCAATATTTATCGCAGGCGATCGCCCACAATCGCTATTGCGGTATCAATGGAGAAGTCTTTTTCTTTTACGAAGGCTTGCGATCGGATAATCATGCTTTAGCTAAAGTTTTACGTAACGGTGCTTATGCGAAATCTGCTGCCTTTCCCTCTGTTGCCAACCTTGCCCAGCCCCAGCCTGAGAACGCTGATTCTTCGGTAGCTAGAGGAATTCAGAATTTATTCAAATTGTGGCAAAATCGCTTTTAAGGACAAATTCTCTGTAGGGACACACAGCTGTGCGTCCCTACTACCAACCGCGATTTCACCCAACACAAAACGGTAATAAATAGGGATAAATGGAATATCAATTACAGGTAAAACAAAATATTGCCACGCTCAAACACGATTTACCAACTCTGTTTGAACGGGATATTTCCTACGATATCTATACACAAAATATTTACTTTCAAGACCCAGTTAATAAATTTAAATATAAATTCAATTATCGAATCATCTTTTGGACGTTACGATTTCACGCCAAATTATTTTTCACAGAAATCTACTTCGACGTACACGACGTACATCAGAAAGACGAACAGACGATTCTAGCAACTTGGACTGTTCGAGGAGTCTTGCGCGTACCTTGGAAAGCTAAAGTATTTTTTAACGGCTATTCCAACTACAAATTAAATGACAATGGTTTAATTTACGAACATATCGACACCTGGGATCGCCCACCAAAAGAAATATTACAGCAGTTTTTACGACGGTAAAAAATTGGATGATGTATCATCCACACACCCTGCAAACCACTGTTGTGCGTTCAGTATAAAGAACTCTTGACAATACTAGTCCGCTATAGCTGACTAATTATCCTTCCAAAGACAATCCTGTTGATGTGTGGATAATCTCGGCATCAAGGTAAGTAAATCTTTTTGCGGTAGAGAAGACTTGCAGTAATAGGGATATTTTGGTTCTCTCGAACTGTAATCGTAAAAGAGAGCAAATCGATCGCTATTCTCCGGCACTTTGCCTCGGTGGAAAATACTGCCAGTATCCACTAAAATTACTGTACCAGCCGCACCAGTGCATGAGATCCATTCAGATTGAGGAATAATTGGTTCTACAGTCTTATCTTGTAGATAGCCGTGTTTGTATCCCAGCGAATTAGATAAAAGCGCAGTCAAAGGTTTAGAAATGTATTGAAAAGGACCGTTACCCTCGCTGACATCATTTAAATAAATGATAATTTTAAACACACAGCGATCTTCTGTATCTATGTGCCAAAGTCTTGATTTAATTTTGACATCATTTGCTAAATCTTTCCGAAAGTATACGCCGTGATACGAGATCGGTAAACCAATGTAATTCTCGGTAATATCCAGCAATCTATCTTCTAATCCCCAGAGAAAAAGCTCTGGATGTTCTATAATTTGTGCGTTGCTGGCGTGAAGGGCAAATTCTTGTTTGTTGCTGGGTAAAACGTTTCGTAAGGTTGGCAGTATTTTTTTTACAGATGCCAGAACTGAAGGTGTAGAAGAAATATTTAATGCTTCTAAGGAAGTTATAAAAATTCCTTCTTGTTTAAGTGTCTTAACAATCTGAGAGTCGTTGGGAGTAAGTACGGGTAACTTATGAGTATGCTGCTCAACTGCCTCTTTATAAGCAAGTTCTGAGGGAATTGTAAATACTGGAGTATCAAAAATCTTTCTTAAGATTTTATTACGTACTTGATGTATTCTTTTTGTTATGAGCATCTCAGTTACTTATACGCTTACTCTTGATTTAAAAGTGTTTGTTTAACAGGGCTAATCGATCATTTCTATATTATGTATAAATTCTAACATACACTCAAACTACCTCTTTGGATAGAGTGACGAGATAAAATGAGTGTAAATTTAAGTTGAAGAAACGATGAAGTGCTTGACGATCGCCGCTCTAGAATCGAGTGGAAAATGCAAGTGAGAGCGATCGATGCTTACTTTTGCTGTACTCGCTGTGAACGAGGCTTTGTGTGAATGGAAGTCATGCGCGCTTGCTAGAGGTGGATTTAGTTAAAATACTGTTTGTCATCAGCAAATTCCGCGAAATATAGCTCAATTTCACATAGATGTAATATATTGTTACGAAAAACTCGTGAATATTGGCAATACATCGCGTCATCTACTGCACCGTCAAGCGCGGCGATCGCCAATTTTACAATTCGTTAGCAGGAGAGACTGTTTGAACAATGCTTTCTCTCTGCGGTGGTTTAACTAACCAACGCTGGCTAATAGCCACGAACAACACGGTTAACCCCTGAATAGCAAAAACAATCGTTACGGGAACACCTGCGCTGCGTTGCATGACATTTGCGCCGCTACGGAGGGCGCTAAAAAATAGAGAAGTGAGAACAACTCCGAGAACGCTACCGCGACTCAAAAAAGCAATCGCGATCGCATCGAAACCGTAACCAGGTGAAACTTGCTCGAACAAACGAAATTTCAACCCCATCACCTCTGATGCACCAGCCAACCCCGCCAAACCACCCGCCAGCGCCATGACGAGCATGATGGTGCGCTGTACGGAAATGCCACCATAACGGGCTGCAACTGGATTCATCCCCACAGCAGCGGTACGATAACCGAAAGGCGATCGCTGTAACAGTACCCATAACACCCCAGCCGCTACGAGTCCGACTAAAATTCCTGCATGGGCTAAACTGCCTGGTAGAATAATCGGCAATTGGGCAGAACGGGCAATGATGGGAGAATAAGGGCTAGGTGCATTGGGAGCCATTAACGGTCCCTGAACGAGGTAACTGACTAAGTTGAAAGCAATATAATTGAGCAACAGCGTAGTAATGACTTCATTGACTCCCCGCACTGCTTTCAGATAACCAGGAATTAAACCCCAAATTCCCCCAAACAGAAAACCCGCTAGTAGTGCTAAAGGGACGTGAATTAATGCAGGTATACCTTTGATAGATAATCCTGCGATCGCGCTACCCAACGCCCCCATATAAATCTGTCCTTCGCCGCCAATATTAAATTGTCCAGCTCGTAAAGCGACTAGAACCCCTAGACTGGTTAGTAGTAGGGGAGCCATTTTTGTGAGCGTATTGCCAAAACCGAAATAAGTAGAGAGGGATTCTTGAAATAGGGCTGTATAAGCCGCGATCGGATTTGCCCCTGCAACTAACATCAATCCCGCACCTACAAGTAACGCTGAAGCGATCGCGACTACTGGAGGTAGCAAAGATGGGAAAACTGCCAATATTTGCTGAAAAATCTTCTGCAATTTTAAAATTAATCTTTATTTTAAGTTCGTGGGCTGCGTTAACAAGGTAACTTATCCTACATCTTACTAACTCGAAGCACTGGTGTAAAACCGTAAAGCAAACCGCCAAAATACAGTAGCGATCGCAAATAGAAATAGTGCTAACAGTCCTGCACCAATTACCCAGCCTATCTGAACTCTTCCTAACATTGTCTCGGCGGGAACTGTGGTGAGAAAAGCGACGGGAACGACAAAGGTAAAGAAGAAACGATAGGCAATTGGATAAGCTACCATTGGATACCGTCCTGCTTCTAATAATCCTCGTAATACCTCGGTGACGTTATAAATTTTGACAAACCAAATACTTGTCGCCCCTAGCATAAACCACAAGCTGTAGAGGCTGATAAAACCAAAGATTAATGGAATTGCACTCAGGAAGTAGTCACCAATTGTTAAACCGAGTAAACTACCAGCGTAACCGATGATGATGCTACCAAACAGAATATCGGGAACTCCCCAAGGGGAAAGGGTGTGGGTAGAAAGCCAAAATTGGCTATTAATTGGTTTTAACAGCACGAAATCCAACGTTCCCTGTTGGACGTAGGTGACAATTTTGTTGAGATTAGGCGAGAGAAACGTACTGGAAAAGCCTTGAAGTACAGTAAAAACACCCAGTACGATTAAGGCTTCTTGCCAACGCCAGCCTTCAAAAGTATAACCGGTGCGATAGAACAGGAAAAGTCCGAATAAACTGCCTGCAAGATTGCCGAGGCTGGTGAGGGTTGCTAAAACAAAATTAGCGCGGTATTCTAACTCAGCCGCGATCGCGGCACTCCACAACAGCTTAATTATATCTAAGTATCGATTCACGTTAAGGCTGTTATTGGTCGTCATTCCTAATTCTAAACGAGATATTCCTCCTTATCTGCGATCGGTTAATCCATGCCCGCCCAGATCGACTAAATCTGGTAGGCTAAATGTTTTTGTTGCGTGTTGAGAACTATTTTCCAATAAATCGACGTGACGAGTTTCCATCAAATCGATATGACGTGTTGGCATATGTTGTTTCGATCTGCGCGAAGAACGGCTACCCCTAATCTCAAAATACTGTAGAGTCTTGGCAGCTTCAGCATCCGCCGGACGCGAGAAGAAATAACCCTGTCCGTAATCGCATCTTAAGGCTTGCAATTGATACATTTGCTTTTTCGTTTCTACCCCTTCAGCAACTACATTGATACCCAAGTTCCACGCCATAGAGACGATAGTACGGATCATCTCAATTTTTTCTGGATCGCAATCAATATCGTTAACGAAAGAACGATCGATCTTCAGCGTATCTATGGGTAGGCGATGGAGATAGCTGAGGGAAGAATATCCCGTGCCAAAATCATCGATCGCCAATTGGATTCCCAAGGTCTTCAACTGCTGCAAAATAATAACCGCAGCATCAACATTATCCATTAGTACGCTTTCAGTAATTTCTAACTTCAAGCTACTGGGAGAAAGTCCAGTTTTGTGCAGAATTTGTTTAACCTCCCGCGCCAGATCGGGTTGCGTCAATTGCTTGCCAGAAAGATTGACATTCACTGTTAATCGAGAGTCAACTACAGAATGCTGTTGCCAAGTGCGTAACTGCTGACACACTTGTTCGAGTATCCACCAACCAATCGGGACGATCGACCCAGTTTCTTCGGCTACAGGAATAAATTCTACGGGTGATACCCAACCTCGTTGGGGATGCTGCCAACGAATTAATGCCTCAAATCCGGCAACTCGTCCGCTGTTGAGCGAGACAATCGGCTGGTAGACTACCATGAACTCTTTGTGTTCTAGCGCCCGCCGCAGGTCAATTTCGAGCTGCATTCTGGCGATCGCTTGGCTGTGAATGGCAGGTTCAAAGACTTCCGATCGCGCTTTACCCATAGCTTTAGCACGATACATGGTCATATCGGCATCTCGCAGCACGTCTTCCGAATGTTCGTATCCGCTATGACTTAAAGCAATCCCAATACTAGCGGTGCAAAAAACTTCATTGCCTTTGAGGTTAAATGGGGTTGACAATTCTCGATGAATTTGCTCTGCAATTTGTCGAACTCGAAGAGCGTCGCAATTTTCCAACAGGATTGTAAACTCATCTCCTCCTAACCTAGAGAGAGTGCTATTGGATGGTAAGCACGCTTTTAAGCGAGTTGCGATCTCCAAGAGGAGGCGATCGCCCATAGCATGACCTAAACTATCGTTGACCACTTTAAAGCGATCGAGATCTAAGAACAGAAGGGCAAATTGAGATTTCGGGTCTTGTTTTGTTTGGTGAATGGCTTTTTCTAATTGCTCCATGAACCAGAGACGATTTGGTAGACCTGTTAACCCATCGTGGAAAGCATCGTGCAGTAATTTCGCCTCGGCTGCCTTATTTTGAGTAATATCAGTTTGAGAACCTGCCATGCGGTAAGGTTTGCCTTCAGAGTCGCGCACGGCTAGCCCCCGACAAAGCATCCAACCGTAGCTACCATCCTGACGCAATAACCGATATTCAGTTTCAAAATGGTTGGTTAACCCCGCTAAATGGGCGCTTAATTTTCCTTGGAACTGAGCTTTATCTTCAGCATGTATGCGATCGAACCATTCTGCTAAAGTATTACCTACTTCTTTCTCCTCATAACCCAACATCGATTTCCAACGAGGAGAATAATAAATATTGTTGCTTCTGATATTCCAGTCCCACAAACCATCGTGAGCGCTCTGCGCGATTAAAGCATAACGTTCGCGGCTCTCTTGCAGTGCTTTTTGTGCTTGGTGAAGTTCGTTAATTTTTGTTTGTAATTCGCGATTCGATCGCGCCAATTGCTTGTAAAGTTGAGTTTGGTGTAAAAGTCGGCGAACTCGCTGCCGTAAAACAGCCCAGTGAATTGGTTTTGTCACAAAGTCGCTTGCACCTGCACGGAAGGCGCGATCGACTGATTCTTGGTCTTCCAGAGCCGTGATAATTAAGATAGGTGCGTGTTTGGAGCGAGAAAGAGCTTGTAGCTGACCGCAGCAAGTAAAGCCATCCATCACGGGCATGAGTGCATCGAGCAAGACCAAATCTGGATGAAATTGAGTATACGCCTCTAACGCTTGTTGTCCGTTTACCGCTTCTATTACCCTGTAGCCATCCTTCTCCATTGCTTGACGCAGTAAAATCCTCATGGTTCTATCGTCGTCCACCACGAGGATTAAGGGTGTAGTTGAAGAGACGGGGTTAGAGTTCATAGTGACGAACACCCATAAGAAGTGAGAAAGGTTAGTAGAGTTGCAGTAGAAGAGAAAGACTTTTTGCACTGCCAACTGTCTGGTGTTGCCAGCACTTTAATTGCCAGTATTGTTATTGGCAATCGCTGTGAGAGAATCAATCGTAATAGATGCAGCACTTGAACTCTGAATAGCAAACTATGAGTCACATATTCTACCGAGCCGCAAAGTCTGCTGGATCTCGTAGCTTCACTATGGACTACTATTGTCAGCTTTCACATCGAGTAAATCACGCAATTTTGTCCCACTCTCATAAATTTTTGATAAAGAAAATTTTAGGGAAATCAGAACATTCTCCCTGCTCTCTGCTCTTGCGCTCGTGCGCTCCCTCTTCACTGATAACTGATAACTGATTCCGGGAATACTAAATGCGAACGTAGCGTGAAGCATTTGTCGGATTGGAAATTAAGATATGGCTTCTAGTCGAATAGCAATTGGCAAGATAGCACGGCGAACATTATTAAAAATAACAGTGAGAGTAACTCTTGTGATTATTGCTGCTAGTGCGATCGGTTATCTTCATGTTTTATCGAATTTAGAATCTCATGTGCGAGAAGATCTCAAACAATATGTAATTGAACGAGGTCGGCAAGAGAGCGATTTTTTGGCTCTAACAGCAACTCAGGACGAGCGACGCTTAGCCTCAACCGATCGTGACATGCTGCTCGACGATCTAGTTAAGAGAACGACAAACGAGTGGTTGCCAGGATCTTACAGTATGATTTTTCACTCCGACGGTCGCCTAATTGCTCATCCAAATTTGATGTCACAAATTCAAGCTAGTCAGGGTAAATTTTATCTCGATCGAGCGGCTGATTTGCATTTGCAAACTATTTTTAAGTTAGTTAAGCATATTCAACCTGGAGAAATAGTCATAGATAACACCAAGAATAACGAGTATCTTGCTGTTACTAGCATTCCTACTCTGAATTGGTATTTCGTAGTTGTCCTTCCCAAGTCATTCTTGTTCCAGCAAGCATGGTCTAACGCTAAATTTATCCCGATCTTAGGGCTATTATCGCTATTAACAGAAGTTGCCTTAATATTTGTCACTTTACGCCAGCAAATTGCTAAACCTTTAAGGAGATTGCTGACAGCCACAGAGCTGATTGCGGCGGGAAACTTAGATGTCCAACTAGATGCCGACAGAAAAGATGAATTGGGCTATCTGGCGACATCATTTAACAAGATGGCAAATGCGATCGCGCATCGGGATACCCAGTTAGCAGAGCAAAATACGAAGCTAGAACGAGAAGTAGCCGCGAGAACGGCAGCTTTACAGGCAGCCTTAGAGCAAGCAGAAGCCGCTAGTATGCAACTTGTGGAATCGAAAACAGCATTGGAAGTGTTGCAGTTGGAAACGCAGATGGCTCGTACCACAGCTGAGGCTGCCAATCAAGCTAAAAGTGCGTTTCTCGCCAACATGAGTCATGAAATCCGTACTCCCATGAATGGAGTGATTGGCATGACAGGTTTGCTACTCAACACATCCCTAACTCCTCAGCAGCGAGATTTCGTAGACACGATCCGCAGAAGCGGCGATGCTTTACTGACAATCATCAACGACATTCTGGACTTTTCCAAAATTGAATCGGACAAGTTGGATTTGGAAGAACAACCCTTCGATTTGCGAGTTTGCATTGAAAATTCTCTCGATGTGCTAGCTCCTCAAGCTACGGAAAAAAATCTGGAGCTGGCTTACCTACTCGATCCACAAACACCAGATACGATTGTGGGAGACGTGACGCGGCTATGTCAAATTCTAGTCAACCTGTTGAGCAATGCAGTGAAGTTTACGGAGCATGGAGAAGTTGTAGTTTCAGTCACGACTAAAGAGGTGAATAGTAGCGAGTACCTAGAGGGGAGAAAAAAAGAGCAACTACCGCAGACTGCCGATTATCTCATGCCGACATTCTATGAAATTCAATTTGCCATTAAAGACACTGGGATTGGAATTCCTAGCGATCGCATGGATCGGTTATTTAAGTCCTTCAGTCAAGTCGATACTTCGACTACTCGTCAATATGGCGGGACGGGGTTGGGTTTAGCAATTTCTCAGCGTTTAAGTGTGATGATGGGCGGGAGAATGTGGGTAGAGAGCCAAGTCGATGTTGGTTCTACCTTCTACTTTACGATTACCGTAGCAGCACCCAATATCGTGCAAAATGAGAGTTCCTGTATTTTGCCGCAATTGCACGGTAAGCGTTTGTTAATTGTGGACGATAGTGCTACCAATCGTAAAATTCTGATGCTGCAAGCTCAATCTTGGGGAATGCTTCCCCGTGCGGCTACTTCTGGTGCAGAGGCATTGGAATGGTTGCAACGTGGCGATCCTTTCGATCTAGCAGTTTTAGATATGCAAATGCCGCAGATGGACGGTTTGAGCCTAGCTACAACCATCCACCAACAACCTAACTATCGCAAGCTACCTTTGCTCCTGTTGACTTCTATGGGTAAGCCAGAAGTCGCCAGTCAAAGTACAGCAGTCAAGTTATCTGCCTGTCTGACAAAGCCTGTCAAACAATCTCAGCTCTATAACGTCTTGCTGCAAATTTTGAGCGAACAATCGCAGCCATCCCAAGTTGCACCATTTTTGCCTAAATCCTCAATTCTTAGCACTCAGATGGCGCAAACTCATCCTTTAAATATTTTATTAGCTGAAGATAATACGGTAAATCAGAAGGTAGCGTTGTTAATGTTGCAGCAAATGGGATATCGGGCAGATGTTGCTAACAATGGACTGGAAGTTCTAGCCGCGCTGCAACGTCAGCCATACGATGTCGTGTTAATGGACGTACAGATGCCAGAAATGGATGGATTGGAGGCAGCAAGACAAATCTGCCAGCGGTGGTTCCCTCCGCATAAACCGCGAATTGTAGCCATGACTGCAAATGCCATGCAGGGCGATCGCGAAGCCTGTCTCTATGCTGGTATGGACGATTACCTGACTAAACCTGTGAAGATCGAGCATTTGGCTCAGGCTTTGAGTCAGTGTCATCCCGTAGGAGATGAGAGCAGGGATAAGAGAGCTGAGGGAGCAAATCAAAATTCAAAATTCAAAATTCAAAATTCAAAATTAATTCCGTC
>NZ_PYCI01000169.1:0-13516 GCF_003015105.1 Chroococcidiopsis sp. CCALA 051
GTCCCCCTTGTTCCAATTACGAATAATTAACCCAAAACAAGCCCATGCCCTCTGGTCAAACACACGATCGCATCACTCTCTGGAGTTTACCTGTAGTTGCCGGGATCGCCTTCGGACAAACTCAGAGCGGCAATATTACATTAATCTTATCAGGGGCATATTTATTCAGCGGGCTGATGTTTGGTCCCGACTTGGATCTCTACTCTCGACAGTACCAGCGTTGGGGTTACGCGCGCTGGATTTGGATACCTTATCAAAAAACCGTCAAGCACCGTTCCATACTGTCTCACGGATTCGCGATCGGCACGATCCTACGCCTCATCTACCTTGCTATCTGGTTAAGTATTTTAGGACTTTTCTTTTTGGGAATTGCTCAATTTGTGTGGAATGTGGGATGGCACTGGCAGACCTGGTGGGAAACGGTCAAGCGATCGCTAACTCACCATGCCACCGAATGGATCGCGCTCTGTCTCGGACTAGAATTAGGAGCGATGAGCCACATTATTAGCGATTGGAGCCATTCTACCTATAAACGCCAGCAGAAACAAAAAAACCGCAATCTCCCACCGCAACGTGGCAAAATAGTCAGAAAAAAGGAGACAGGAGATAGAAGAGAGCTGCGGGAGCCCAGGGAGCTGAGGAAGCTGAGGGAGCAAAGGAAAAGTCGTAAGTCGTAATTTATTCGCCAATTACCAATTACCAATTACCAATGACCGATAATAAAACTCTCGCTACCTTACAAGATCTAATTAATGTAGTAGCCAAATTACGATCGCCTGATGGTGGTTGTCCTTGGGATTTAGTCCAAACACCAGAAACATTAATTCCCTACGTTACTGAAGAAGCTTATGAGGTCGTTGACGCGATTCGGAGTGGAGATAAAAATGCGATCGCGGAAGAACTAGGAGATTTACTATTACAAGTCGTTCTGCAAGCCCAAATTGCTTCAGAAGTGGGTGATTTTAGTTTGGCAGAAGTTGCTCAAGGCATTACCCAAAAACTAATTCGCCGCCATCCTCACGTCTTTGGCAATGTCACTGTAGAAAACGTCGAACAAGTGCGGCAAAATTGGGAAGCAATCAAAGCTGCGGAAAAAGGTGAATCGCCAATTGCAGCAGAAAAACTGACCAATAAACTTTTACGATATGCTCGAACACTCCCACCCCTCACCGCCGGAATGAAGATTTCGCGCAAAGCTGCGGCAGTCGGTTTTGAATGGGACAATGTAGAGGGAGTCTGGGAAAAATTTAACGAAGAATTGGCAGAATTTCAACAGGCGATCGCCCATGAATCTCCTGCAAGGCAACAAGAAGAACTGGGAGATTTGCTATTTGTCATTATTAATTTAGCGCGGTGGTACGATCTCGATCCTGATGCTGCCTTACAAGGTACAAATCAGCGTTTTATTCAGCGCTTATCTCAAGTCGAAACATTAGCAGGTCGTCCCCTAACAGATTACTCTTTAGAAGAATTAGAAGCTCTCTGGCAGCGTGCTAAAGCCCAGTTAAAGCAATCAGATAAACTGCCGTAATGCTGCTATTTGTACTGTTATAATCCCAGATCGACAGCAATTCGATGAGCGCAAGCAAACCCCGAAAACGCGACTGCATTCAATCCTTGCCCTGGAAATGTACTATCGCCGACGCAATACAACCCAGGTACAGCCGTGCGATTAAATGGCATTCCTAACAATCCCAATAACTTACGCTGAGGTATGGGTCCATACGTCCCGTCATCTCGTCCTAAAAAGCGGCGATGGGTGCGAGGCGTGCCTACCTCCATATAGTCTAAACCTGTATCTAGACCAGGAAAAATCTTTTCGAGGCGATCGATTACACGTCCGGCTGCATCTTCTTTCTTCTGTTCGTACTGAGTAGGCGATAATCCTTGCCAATCCTCTATCCAGCTAGGAGTAAAAGTGTGGACGATATGATATCCATCAGGTGCTAACTGGGGATCTAGTAAAGTTGGAATCGAAACAAAAATCGTTCCTTCTGCTGCCTCCATCTTGTCCCAATCTTCTAATAAAACGTGATGGCATTCGGTTCCTGGTGCTAACACATCTGCTTTAACTCCCAAGTGCAAATTGAGAAAACCAGGAGATTTTTGATATCTTTGCTGCCATTTCTGTTCCGAGGGAGGCATTTTCTCGGCTGGCAGTAATTTTTCAAATGTATCCCAACGAGTCGCATTAGAAACAACGCGCTTGGCACGATAGACTTCTCCTGATGTCAGTTGTACGCCTACAGCCCGTCCGTTTTCAGTCAGAATATTTGTCACTCTCGCTTCATACTGAATTTTCCCGCCAGCCTTTTCTAACCCCTCTACTAATTTCAGCGCAATTTGACCCACACCCCCTTTGGGGTAATTAATCCCGCCATAGTGTCTGTCTGAAAACACCATCCCTGCATTAATCATCGGTGTCATGTTGGCAGGAACGACCGACCAGATGTAACACTCTATGTCAATAAACTGCAACAGTTGCGGGTCTTTAATATAACGTCGTGCCACATCGCCAACATTTTGAGGCAAATACTTGGCTAAACCCAGACAAGAAAAAGGATGCTGAAAGAAAACTCGCGTCAAATACCGAGGTTCTTCTAACGACAGCAAGTCCATACTGTTGAGACAGTTGAAAACTTTCCAGCATTCGTTGTAAAATTTGCGGATGCCTTGGCGTTCGTGGGGAAAATAGGCTGTCAGTTCTTGCAAAAACTTCTCATAATTGCGGTGAACTTTTAAGTCTAAACCTTTGGGTAAATGATATTGAACTTGCACGGGATCGGGAGTTGTCTCCAGGCTCACATCAACTGCGGCTAAGGCTTTAGTTAATAAGTTAGTCGTTCCTTGCGTGCCGAAGCCAAAAATCATCGATGCCCCAACATCAAAACGGTAGCCTTCTCGCTCGAAGTATCCCGCACTACCACCAGGAATCAAGTAGCGTTCTAATACTAAGACTTTAGCGCCTTTGGCTGCTAGTTGAGTTGCTGTCACCAATCCCCCAATGCCCGAGCCGATGATGATGGCATCGAAGATAGGGGAAGTGTTAGGGGCGCACGGCTGTGCGCCCGTACGGGAGTCGGGAGTCGGGAGTCGGGAAGAAAGAGCAGTCATGAAGGGAGCAATAAAAAGAATGCACTGATTTTACAGTGTACCTCCTCTTGCCTCTTGCCTCGTACCTGCAAAAAAAACAGGGATTAGCCGCACTTGCTGACCAATCCCGTCTGCCGATCCTTAAAGAGAGGAGAACACTTGAGAAACAATATAAACTTGATTGAGAATCAATGTCAATACTAATGCAAGATATTCTCAACTATTGCCAAGATGACCTACCTGATGTAAGGGAGAGTAATTTCGCGTGTCTACCCGTTAGCAAAATTTTGTGTCTCTACAGAGTATGATGATTCAACAATTGCATCACCTTGCCTTCTAGAGATTCATGACATTGCAACTGCGCGTTTACGTTCCTCCCCACCCGTTAATTCAGCATTGGTTGGGTGTTGCTCGCGATGCTGATACCCCTTCTGTGCTATTTAAAAGCGCAATGACAGAACTAGGACGATGGTTGACCTACGAAGCAGTACGCGAATGGTTGCCAACAGAAGAATTAACTGTGCAAACGCCTCTGGCTACTTGTCCAGCAACGATGATTAATCCGACAGTGCCGATCGCGATCGTCCCAATTTTACGAGCGGGTTTAGCATTGCTAGAGTCAGCGCAAACTGTATTACCTTTAGCATCAATTTACCATCTCGGTTTGGTGCGTAATGAAGAAACGCTGGAAGCAAGTTGCTATCTGAATAAATTACCAGCTCAGTTTCCACCTGGGACGCGGGTGTTGATTACCGAACCGATGTTAGCAACGGGAGGTTCGATTATGATGACAATGAGCGAACTGACCAAACGGGGAGTCGATCCGGCGCTAACACGAATTATTTCTATTGTTGCCGCTCCCCCAGCTTTACAAAAATTAAGCGCGGCGTATCCCGGCTTGGTTATATATACGGCAACCATTGACGAAGGAGTGAATAACCAAGGGTTTATCGTGCCAGGATTGGGAGACGCAGGCGATCGCACCTTCGGTACATAAGGTTCAGCACATAAGGTAAGATGCAGCTGGGATCGTATTCTTTGGGATGGTGAGATTGTGAGTCAGCGTGATGGATTTAGCACTGGATTTATCGCCGGGACGATTGTAGGAGGTGTGTTAGGAGGTGCGATCGGCGCACTGCTAGTTACCCAAAGATCGTCAGAACAAGCAGCCGATCCAGATCGACGCAATGCCAATCTAGCCGGATCTAACAACAGGCGATCGCGGCGACAATTTAAAGCTGCTTCGGAACAAAGTATCGAAATTGCCCGCCGCAGCTTAGAAGATAAAATTGCCCAGTTGAATGAGACAATTGACGAAGTACGCTTGACGTTAGGACAAGTCAATGGGGAACGAGTAGGGGATTCCGAGCGCGTCCCGCACCGAGAAGAAGACATCGCGCCCTAGAATAGTATTATTCTATTCAGGTTGCGGATACTAACGGATGATGTCACCCTCAACCAGTTCTCTCCTTTGCTAGTCGCAAAGATCGGTTAGATTGAAAAGAATTGTGACTATTGATATTTGACAGGAAAGTTACCCATCTATGAGTTCAACCCAGCTGCTGGTAAATACACTTGCAACCTTCATCCAAATTTATTCTGTTCTCATTATTATTCGGATTTTGCTGACCTGGTTTCCCAGTATTGACTGGTACAATCAGCCTTTCGCAGCGTTGAGCCAAATTACAGACCCCTACTTAAACTTGTTTCGCTCAATTATCCCGCCTCTAGGTGGGATTGATATTTCTCCCATCTTGGCAATTCTTTTACTCAATTTGGCGGGTAGTTTGGTCGGTGGATTGAGCGGATCTCCGACAATGGGTTTTTAAGATATAACGATTCTCGTTATGATGCGATACATTCGTAGGGGCGCACAGCTGTGCGCCCCCTACAGATCTTGTATTTCATCGAATTGAAAAAGGCTATAGAAGGAAATAGGCAAAAGGAACAGTTTTGCCCGTTACCTGTTCCCTTTTTATTTACGAATTTGGGCAGCAAAACCTGCTGCTTTAAATTGTTTCAACTGTAATGGTAAAGGTTGATTTGCCGGAACGGAAAGTCGCATTTCAAAATCGCTAACTCCTGGTGGGATTTCGGGAATTGACCCCAGACGAGTGCGGTTTTGAATCATCGGGTCGTTGTTAGCGTCGTAAACTCGCCCGAAAATATCAGCATCATAAACAGTTTTATTCGTGGAATTTTCAGCTTTACCAGTGACGATAAAGCACTTTGCTGCCCTGGTGTTACCACCACTTGTCACTGCTCCTGCTGCTAGCTCGGCGGGACACTCATGATAATCAAGATTAGTTAATTTAATTTGAGTCAGGGCATGAGCAGGGGGTATATATAACCAGGGGCTAAACCAGGCGATCGCTCCCACAAAGCAAGAGAAAACTAAAGCCAGAATCCGCCGCATATTTTTAACTGTAATCTTAATCGGGACTAGAACCTCAGCTTACCCTAATCAGTGACTAGTGACCAGTTATCGGTGACCAGTGGTAATTGGTAGTTGGTAATGGGTAATTGGTTGACAGTTGACGGTAATTATTCTTCCTTGTCTGCCTTGTCTCCCCCCTCTGCCTTGTCTCCTCACTCCTCGCCCCTCTGTAATAATTAAGAAAATAGAAATTAGCAGTAACGTGCTATTGGCTATGACTCCAGGTGAGATAGAAGCAGCCTTGCAAGCAGCGATCGCCCGCTGCGATGCCATAAATTGCCCTTTGAATCCACAGCAGCAACAAATTCTGCGGCAAGTGGTGTTGGAATCACTCTGTAAAGAAGGGTTGGTAAATAGCAATCGTCAGGAGTGGCAGGAAATAAATCCTCTAGACGAATTGACTCTCGAACAACGACAAAGTTTTTTACAGTTTGTGAGGGAAAAGGAGCGACAGGAACGACCTTGGAAAGTTCAACTAATGAACGATTGGCTGCAAGAGCGAGATTCAGGCAGCGTCCAATTTATTCGCGATCGCTTTGGCTTATCTTGGCTCAATCGGATCGAACCATCTCATTTTGAAAAATATGTAGAAATTGATGACGAACCGCCAATGAAATTGAAAGTAGGCGATCGCATTGAGGTCTCTAATGCTTTGTGGGAGTGGGTTCAAGATGAAGGACCTTGCAGCCGTCAATGGTTTGTCTGTACCGTGCTTCAAGTTAACGAGGTTCGTAATGGTGAAGATATTATTACTAGTTGCATCATTCGTTTAATAAATACGGGTATGGAGTATGAAATTCAGGGAATTTATCAGTGGAATCGCTATTATTGGCGTTGGCTTCAGAGGTAATATTTTATTTCTCTTCTGAGCTTAAATCGATCGCCATTTTAAAATCGCTAAGATAGGATTTGTGAATTTGGGAAAAAGCGGTTGGCTGACGTTGTTATTGGTTTAGATTTGGGTACGGGAGGGGTGCGAGCGATCGCCGTCGATCTCCAAGGGCAACCGATCGCGCAGACGACGAGAAGCTATCCCCTGTTAACACCACAACCTGGTTGGACTGAGCAAAGCCCTGCTGATTGGGTTGCAGCTAGTCTAGAAGCCCTGTCAGATCTGACGCAAAGGCTAAACGGACATTCAGCGATCGCCCTGGGTTTATCTGGACAAATGCATGGTATGGTTTCGCTCGATGCAGATGGTAAAGCGATTAGACCAGCAATTTTGTGGAACGACCAGCGCACGGGTACAGCGGTTGATGCCATTGAAACTGCAATTGGGCGACAAGAGTTAATTCAACGCACGGGAAATCCAGCAATTACAGGTTTTCAACTGCCGAAGGTGGTGTGGTTGCAGACAGCAGAACCGCAGGCATACGATCGCCTACAGCAGATTCTTTTGCCAAAAGACTATCTTGGATACGTGCTGACAGGGGAGGCAGTGACAGAGCCTTCTGACGCATCCGGTACGGGATGTTTGAATCTAGCGCAGCGGCAATGGGATGCAGACATACTGAATGCCTTGGAGATCGATCTAGGGCTATTTCCTGCCGTAGTTGAATCCACCGCGATCGCCGGACGGTTGAAATCGGAAATAGCTAGTCGTACGGGATTACCTGCTGGATTACCTGTGGTTGCGGGTGGTGGTGACAATGCAGCGGCGGCGATTGGCTTGGGTATTTCGTCTAGTCATTTAAACCGAGGCAGTCTCAGTATCGGTACATCGGGCGTTATTTTTGTCCCGTGCGATCGCCCGATTCCCGATCCTGAAGGGCGAGTACATTTGTTTTGCCATGCTGACGGTGGCTATCACTTACTAGGAGTAACGCTAGCGGCTGGTGGGGCGCTGCGATGGTACAAAGATACATTTGCCTCAAAGCTTGCCTTTACCGATTTGATGGAGATGGCAGAGCGATCGCTACCTGGTGCGCGTGGAGTGCTATTTCTACCCCATTTAGCAGGAGAACGCAGCCCCTACCTCGATCCTGATACTCGCGGGGCTTGGGTTAACCTGTCGTTGGCTCATACACAGGCAGATTTGGTTCGTGCCGTTTTAGAGGGGGTTGCATTTAGCTTGCGAACGGCAATGGAGATCGTTAGTGAGATTACGCCCGTTCATCAACTCTTAGCAACGGGTGGAGGCGCGAGATCTAACACTTGGTTGC
The DNA here is from genome assembly GCF_003015105.1 of Chroococcidiopsis sp. CCALA 051. Classification (NCBI taxonomy): domain Bacteria; kingdom Bacillati; phylum Cyanobacteriota; class Cyanophyceae; order Chroococcidiopsidales; family Chroococcidiopsidaceae; genus Chroococcidiopsis; species Chroococcidiopsis sp. CCALA 051. Next base: position 7,693 of record NZ_PYCI01000169.1, read on the forward strand.
GGATTCTGGCAGACATTTTACAAGCAGAACTGATGGCTCCTTCTTCAGAAGAAGGAGCCGCTTATGGAGCTGCTATTCTAGCAATGGTAGGAGTTGGCGCGCATCCAGATTTAGAGGCGGCGTTTGAGATCCTACCCCAGGATAATAAAGTCGTACTGCCAGAAGCAAACCCTGCATACGAAGCAGCATTCGAGCGATACAGCTTACTGTACGAAGCCCTCAAAGCAGTTCGTTAACAGAAAATCATTGTAGGGGCGCAATTGTAGGGGCGCATAGCTATGCGCCCCTACGGTATGTATTCGTCGCGATTCATACCTGTGGTTCAGTCTGGGAAAGCCAAACCAGTCAATGGGTCGCGGATATACAGCCCTAAAGTGAGCGATCGCATCACTTCATCCCAAACGGGTGTTAACTGTTCTGCTTGGTCTGCCCAATAATCGAATGTAATCAAGCATTGAACGTTTGACCCTAAACCGATGCAAGTCCGCGAGAAAGCGTCGCGCGGTTCTTCCTGGGTGTCGATAAACTTAATCTCCGTCCACACAATTCTGGCAGTTTGACGCTTGAGGGTAACAATTTCTCCCTTAGCAATAACGTCACGGCTGTCGTCTTCTACGATCTTCTTCAAGGTAGATTTTAGTGGAAACAGGCTCCAATCACGCGGTGGCAAGCGATTGAAAGACATTTCCAGACAGCAATCATCGTTGGGCGGTTTGCGATCGCGAAACTTGAACGAACTTTCTTGTGGCTCAAAAATCCAATTCTGGGGAACGTTAAAGCGAACAGCCCCCCGATCTGCGACAAAAATTTTGTAACTCGATGGTGCTTCCCAACGATGGTCGGGCTTTAGTTCAAGCGTTTCTTTGATCCACTGGAGATTGGTTTTCTTACGCTTTGCCATAGTGTTTCTGCAAATCTGCTCAAGAGATGCGATCGCTCTTTTTGCTAATGGTATCAACTAGTAAGGTACGTTGTCGCGCCACGTATCACAGGTTGTGTTGCCAAAAGTAGTGACCGTTTGTTAGAAGTCACAATTATAATTACTTGAGAGTCTCACTAGCTTCAATATTTCTTTGCTAGGCTGTACGGCTCGATTAATGGTGAAGAATTTGTATGTCTTTCTAAAAGATACAATCCTTCTGGTGTAATTTTAAACAAAGCTATCGAGTGCAAATGACACTAGTTTAATAGTGCCAATAAAACTATATAAGCAATTGGTATATTATTACTAAATGTGAAATTATTTCAGCATAAAAGAGAGAATGATTTAGAGTGAACGATAGAGAAAACTTAAGTCGTGCCTTGACTGAGTTTTTTAACAACAATCAATTCACAATATTTTCTAAAACTGAATGTTGAGTTGAGATCTAAATATATTTTTAGATTAAAGCTCTCAACGGCTTAGAAATTACTTAGCTCTTTTCAGAACAAAGTCAAATAAACTTCGGTCAAAAATGAATAAAACTTAATTAAGCTCTAATTTAATCAAAACGATATTTGTTAGCAGCTGAAGTTGAGGCTTAAGCGTATTTTCGCTTAAAAATATAAAAGTATTGACTAAACCCTTTGGTTTTTTGGCAATATTATCTATTGCTAATTGCCGATATTTAGCTGACCTACATTACGCCAGAAGCTGAAAATAATTTAGAGCGCTTGAAAACCAAACAAAATAGTCTCTTAGCTCAGGCAATTTCTGAAGAGAATTGACAAAGACTTTTACTAAAATGATAGAGACTATCTGAACTACTAAAGCAAAGTTTCAGTTATTAAAAAACTATGAAATTCAATCAAAATAAACGATCTTGAAATACAATAAGTTACGAGGAAACTTTGATTCAATTGGAGATATCTTTTTTATCATCGCTATAGGTTTAGCACTAGTTTCTAGCATTAAAAGAATATGGTTACAGCATGATTTTTTTATGAAATTAGGCTGCAAATACAAAAAACAAGTATGAATTAAATAAAGGAGTGAGTTCTATTTTAGTAATGGCTTGAGCTAGCATTACTAATTTCATTCGTGCGAATATCATTTTTAGCGAACGAGTTACAACTTTAAAAAAACGTAAGAACAAGATGAATTCTAACTAGATAGAAAGAAGTAGTTGAATTAGATATAAAATATTTGCTGCAACCATTGTGTAGTAGCTGTAGCTATTTCAGCATAAATTTTTAATGAAACTACGACTATACCTGAAACTGAAACGCTCTTTTTTTATGCTCTATTTTCGCAATTCTACCTTTCAATTTTCACACAAACGTAAATTCAAGTTTAATGCGAAGCTCTTACGTTCATAAACATCTAAATTTATTACACCTCTCGACTGTAGGCGCGATATCCAGTAATTGACAGTGATTGAGCTGTGTCTTTTACTCATTGCCTAATTTGGTTGATTCTAAGCTCAGTTAATCAATACTACGTGACTGCCTCAGGAGGGGTACAAGTTATTAGCCATCGCTCCTAGCGAAGTTCGCTCTGTCACAGCAAACTATGTAACCGGAGAAGAAGTCGTGAAAAAAATTCTGTTGGTGCTATCAGAGTGGGGTTATTGGGGAGAAGAACTAATTGGTCCGTTAGAGGCATGTGACGCTGCCGGATATGACATCACATTTCTAACTCCGACTGGAAAGAAGCCAACTCCATTATCAGTCAGTTGCTCGCCAGGTTACATCGATCCACCCTTGGGTAGGTCAGTGACCTCGGAAGAAATGGCTGAAAAAACGCGGCAAGTGAATGAGTCAAATCGATTAGACCGACCCAAAAATCTTGTAAGTTGGATACCTCAGCGACCTTATCCTAGCTCTCCAACTTATCTCAGAGATATGGAAGCTTACTACATGAAGATCGATAAGATCGTTGCCGAGGAACTGGGAGAGTATGATGCTCTCGCGATCGTCGGTGGTAGTGGAGCAATGATCGATCTAGCAAATAATCAGAGACTGCACGAGCTGATTCTTGGCTTTTATAAGCTCAATAAGCCAATTGCAGCCGAGTGCTACGGTGTTGCTTGTCTGGCATTTGCACGAGACTTTAGAGAGAAAAGGAGCTTGATCTGGGGCAAGCACGTCACGGGTCATCCCATTGACTATGATTACTTAGATGGTACGGGCTTTGAAGGTTTTCATGGGGTTGATGGCTCTAATAGAGGATTTGGAGACGGATACATTAACTTTGGTCCTCCCTTCTACCCACTAGAGTTCATCCTTCGCGATGCTGTGGGATTGGATGGTGCTTTTATTGGTAATGTAGGACATCAGACATCGGTTCTTGTTGACTATCCCTTCATCACCAGTCGCTCAACTGCATCTTCTCGCGAGTGCGGTCGCATCTTGGTGCAAGTGTTGGAGAAGGGACTGACTCGCTACGGTTGGTAGCGGTGAGGAAAACGCTGAAAAAGCTATAGGTTCTGCACAAGGCGGAATTGATGATTAATAAAACTGGACGTTTTGCAATTCTGGAGCAATTTCTGGCAGATGGCATCCGTTACATATTTGGTAACCCCGGTACAGTTGAACAGGGTTTTCTTGATGCCCTTTGGGAATACCCAGATCTGAAATACATTTTGACGCTGCAAGAGACTGTTGCAGTGATGGTGGCTGATGGTTACGCGCGAGCAACTCGGAAGCCTACAGTCGTGCAGATACACAGTACTCCTGGTTTAGGGAATGCGATCGGAGCGCTTTACCAGGCAAAGCGGGGTCACTCTCCACTAGTGGTTATCGGTGGAGATGCTGGAATCAAGTATCAAGCAATGGACGCTCAAATGGCAGGCGATCTAGTGGCTTTCGCTAAGCCTGTTACCAAATGGTCAACGATGGTAATGGAACCATCCTCGCTCCTACGGGTGCTGCGGCGGGCGATCAAGATTGCAACCACTCCTCCAACCGGACCAGTGTATGTTTGCTTGCCACAGGATGTTTTGGATGCTCCTGTGGTTGAGGAAGTAAGACCAACTTCGTTTCCCTCCACCAAAGTTATGCCAGATGAAGCAACGCTCAAGACTGGAGCCACAATGCTAGCAGCGGCTCAAAAGCCGATGATTTTTGTGGGAGATGGAGTTGCTTTTTCTGGGGCGCAGGATGAACTGGCTCGCGTTGCCGAACTCTTAGGTGCAGAGGTATGGGAAGCAGATGCTGGTGAGTTGAACATGAGCCATGCCCATCCCCTGTATCAGGGTGCAACAGGACATATGTTTGGCGATCGCAGCTTGCCGATTACGTCTAAGGGAGATGTCAATTTAGTTTGTGGCACTTACCTTTTGCCAGAGGTTTTCCCTGAAAGGGGTAATATCTTTGCTCCTGGTGCAAAGGCGATCCACATCGATCTCAATGCCTATGAGATTGCTAAAAATCACCCTGTCGATCTTGGGATAGTCAGCGATCCTCAACTGACCATTGCGAAGCTGGCGAATATTCTTGAAGCAATCATGACAACAGAACAGAAAGAATCTGCTAAGGCTCGAACTACTGAAATTACTCAAGCTAAAATAGCCAAACATGAAAGTGAGTTGGCACGCGATCGCGCTGTATGGGATGCCGTACCTCTGCATTTATCTCGGTTTATGGCAGAACTGGCAACTCAATTACCAGAAGATGCCATTATCTTTGATGAAGCTTTAACTAACTCCCCTGCGGTTACACGCTATAGACCGACAACGAAACCAGGACACTACTTCTTGACTCGTGGTGGTTCCTTAGGTGTAGGAATACCTGGGGCGATCGGTGTAAAACTTGCTAACCCCGATAAGACCGTCATTGGGTTAACAGGTGACGGTGGGGCTATGTATACTATTCAGGCTCTTTGGTCAGCCGCTCGCCATAACGTAGATGCTAAGTTCATCGTCTGTAATAACAGGTCTTACCGAATCTTACAGTTGAATATCCAAGCTTACTGGAAGGAGCAGGGTATTGCAGAGCATGATTTTCCCTTGTGCTTTGATTTATCTAAGCCAACCATTCGCTTTGACGAAATAGCACGTTCAATGGGAGTTGCAGCAGTCCGAGTCGAGCAGCCAGAAGAGATTGCCCCCGCCATCAAACAAGCTTTATCCCATCAAGGACCATTTTTAATTGAGCTGATCTTAGAAGGTAACGTTCATCCAAATGCGATCGGCGTTAGGTGTGGGCAGTAAGATTTGTCGTACTAGGAAGAGAGATTTTATGCATCAAGAGGCGGACTATCAAAGCAGGCGACAACAGAAAATTACAAGACGAAGAATGTTGCTTGTAACCGGAGCTGGACTCTCAGCACTAGTTTTGAGTAGTTTTAATCCCTTGCAGCTCTCTGCCCAGACTCCTAAGAGAGCCCTGTCATCCAACGATATCTTGGCGATTCAGCAGCTCAATAGCAACTATTTCTATACTCTTGATGCCCTCAAAGAAGGCAATAACGCTGCTAAATGGGCAGATACATTCACGCCTGATGGTATATTCTCGCTAACGAGCGCGGATGGGACAGTTATAGTACAGGCGACAGGGACGCAGGAGTTAATCAATACTTACAATGCCTTTCCTGACGTGCAAACTACTCGGCACTGGAACAATAACCTCCTGATCGAATCTGATTTCGGAGGTGCTAAAGGAGGATGTTATGTCATCGCCATGAATATCCAGAGTATTCCCGCCACAATCGTTAGAACTGGATTATACGAAGATCGATTCGTGAAATTTGGCGAAAATTGGAAGTTTCAAGCTCGAACTCTCATCCTCGATCCTAACGTCCCTGCACCAACGATGAACTATATTCACAATACATCGGACAGAATCAGGCGGCGATAGTGCCGTAGGAACGTAGACTTTGGTAGTTGGGATGAGATTTAATCAA
>NZ_PYCI01000170.1:0-13067 GCF_003015105.1 Chroococcidiopsis sp. CCALA 051
ATTATTGACACTACAATTGAGGTAGTTAATACTAACTATAAAGATAACGTAGTTTATCAAGTTTTTAGAAACTTAGATAACTATAAAGATCTCGAACAAAAAATTTTAGAGATATGTCCTAATTAGTAAACCCAATTAGATGTGAATCCTTGAATAGTTGCTAAAGAAAGCAAAGGGATAATTGTTGCCTCGTATGCTTTTGCGAGAATTTCCAACTTCAGTAAATCGTCAGCTTGATTTACTCTAAGCTCTGCTACGTAAGGTTCGACGTATTTTAACCATTGATTCTTGGATAATTTTTGACAGGAAACATTTAATCCTAGATGTTGCAATTCAACAAAATTCTCAAAATACTGCGTGGAAGGAATGTTATTTGATTTAGCAGAGTTGACAGAGGGGCTAGTAGGAATTAAGTTCCATAGTAGATCGTGAGCAACAAACGACCAAGGTAGATAATGATCTAGTGAAATTTTTTCTTTATCTAATTTAACTTTAGAATAAATACACTCAACATCTCGCTCGTCTAAAATAGTTTTCCAATACTTCGTTTGCTGTGCTAGAGAATCTCTTTGCTGAGGCATAAATAGTTTATTCACAACATTAGGAACAGTAGGATTCCTTTGTTGCATATAATTCAACCATTCCCATGATACCCAACCCCTGACTACTAAATAGTTTTCAGCGATATACTCTACCCAGTCTTGATGTAAAATAATTCCTTTACAGTCTTTTAAATTTTCAGAATCAAAGCAATAGAGAGGCTTTGTTACTTCAAATTGATGTTTGGCAAGATTGATAATACTCTGATTAACTTTAGCATCTAATAAGCCTTTGGTTTCTTGATTAAAAAACGGACGAATGAGACGAAAGGGAACATATCTACTGATGAAAGTCACAATGTCATCAACAGCTTGAGCTTGAATTGCTTTTCTTAATAACTTCTTATCTGTATCTTGAAATTTCAAGATTGGCTCAGTTATTTCTAAAACTAGAGATTCTAATTTATTGGCAATTTGATCTTGTGTTCCAAAAGATAGTTTAAAGTAATTGTGCGGATACCAAGCGTTTGCCAGCATCTCTATAACGATTTCTTGAAAACTGATGGGTGATAGAGTATCAAACTGTCTTCTTCGGATGATGTCTAATAGTGAGAGAAAATAAAGGTATTTATAAGAGTTGGTAGTATTATCAAAAATTCGCGATAACAACGAAACATTGACTCGCTCTGACTTAGGTAGTTCTTGAGTGGAAGTCTTGTGCAGAGTATCTGTCAGATTGCCTAAATATGCTTGCACGAAGTCTGTAGCAGCAGATGAATTGATATTGTGTATGGCTTGGACAATCTCAGCAACAGTTTCAGCAGTAGGATCTGTGTGTTCGTGAAACCAACGGAAGACAATCGGGCGCTCAACACCCAATTTCGCAGCCAGTAAGCTTTGGCTGATGTTGTGTGACTCTAATACTTGTCTGAGTGCTTGACCCGCTTTTCCCATAGTTTCAAGTATGACAGAGCAGGTAGAAACGTCTATTAACTTATATGATAACTAAGATGTTTAGCTTGGTTATCATATAACATAACAACAAAGAGATTAAATGCTATGCAAGAGTATAACGACTGGGAAACGTTCGACGATGCCGGAAATCCTGCTGTGACTCAGATCGCGAAGTCGCTAGTCTTCGGCGTGAAGTTTAATAACTGGAATTTATAAGCTGTGCGGGAACCATTTAATTGTCTGGTTTGCGGAAAAAGGGTTGAACCTAGTTCTGTTCATCCAGCTTGCCGCCGTACTTGTGGTACTTCTATATGTCAAGCTGCTTATTACAAACAGTGTTCTACCCAAACCGAACAATTTCGTCAACGTAATCGAATTAAACAACTCCAGCTACAGGGTGTTGATATGGTGACTTGTGCCGTGTGCAATCAGGCATTTGAAATGATCCATCATAACCATTTGAAAACTCACGGGCTTACTGTCAAAGAATATAAAAACATTTATCCTAATTTACCTACTCTTAATTCTCGAATGAAGCAAACACGAGGACAAGGAGCATTAACGCGATCGCATTATTTAAACTATGTAGGAAAAGACCCTGAACGAGAATTGTATGAGTTTTTAACAGGAGCTTTATTAGGAGATGGCTGTCTTGAAAAAACAATAAGTAAACGCAATGCTCGTTATGCTGAAGGAGGTAGTAATCAAAAATATTTAGAATGGAAGTATAAATTTCTGAGCCAGTATTTCTCTTGCTCTTTTAACGAACGCTTATCTTCACCACATACAAAAACAGGGCAGCGATATCAAGGCTGGTGGCTGAGAACCAAAGTACATCCAGTTTTGACTGAAATTCATTCGCTCTGGTACGATGGCAAGAAAATTCTTCCTCAAAGCTTTATATCGGAATATTTAACTGAATTTGCTCTAGCGATTTGGTTCTACGATGATGGATGTTCCACTGGTGGACTTCGATTTTATACTTTTGCTTTCTCTGATGATGAAGTTGGATTTCTGGCTGCTTTGCTGGAATCTCGTTTTGGGCTTCATGGCAATATTTTAAAAAATCAGAACAATCAGCCTTTTCTGAACCTGAATGCTGCTTCAAAACGAAGATTTAGAAAAATTGCTTATAAATTCTCACTTCCTGGTATGGAATACAAGCTTAACTTTTGAACAACAAATTTGAAGAAATAGTTTCAAATTCCATTTCATTTATAATTGTTTCTTTCTTGTTAATCATCATAAAAATCAGGTTCTTCTTGCTTTTGAGCTATACAATAATCTATCAATTCTTTATATTTATCTCCCAGAACTATTTCTATTTCTTCTGGATCGTTCATTGTAAAACCACATCCGCATTTGATTAACATCGGATAAGGAATTTCCCAAGCACCTAATATAGTTCCTTCTCTATGATCGACATCTATATCAAATTCCCATTTAATTCCAATATCTGCTGCATCTTCGCAGATAGGACAAGTAAACTCAATGGTAACTATTTCATTAGAAATCTCTACCTTTTCACAGGGTAAACTTTGTCCCTTAGAGTAAAGTCGCTTTAAATGTTTAATTCTTTTTTCAATTTCTAAAACTTCAGCATTTTTATAAGCTTCCCGAATCATAGCCATTTCATTCCATATTTCTTTTGTGAATATCTCTTGAGGATGTTTCTGAAGGCATTTATCACATATTGCTTCAGACATATCTGCTATTTTGGTTTGAATTCGTTTTTCTAAGTTTCCAATTTCAATATAACCAAAGTTGTGCATTAAATAATTTCTTTTCTCTATTATATATTTAATGTCTTTTGCTTCTGTGCTTAGTTCTGGATACAACTTAACTAAGCGTTCAAGAGCAACTTCAAATGAAATAGTATTGCAGTTAGCGAATGTTTCACCTTGTTCTAGTTTAATTACATCTTCAAAGCCATCAATTTTATTGTATAAAACCATAAAGGGATGCCTTGTATACAAAACATACTTAACAAATTTTTCCAAGCCAACTGTTAATAAAACAGCTCCTGATAAAATAGAAAAATCATCACTACCAGGCTCAAGAAATCGAAGTGCTTTTTCATATAGCCCTTTCGTAAAATCTAAAAAATTCAGATATTCTTGTTTAGCCATTAATTTTCTATTTTAGTAATTTCAAGTGTTTTATGTTTGGATATTATAAAATTATCTCAATCAGCAGCCGTCTGGCTTTAGCTCCTTGGCTGGTCAAGTCGCGGCGATTGATTAGCTCATTCCACAGGGTTAAGCCTTGGTGATAAACCCGATCGCAAACATCCGACAACTTGGCATTAAAATTCGTGAGGCGATCGACGATCTCTTGTTTGCCTTGAATCCAGCAAGAATTCTGATTTGCAGTCAGATCGAAAGCTTGGGCTAAAGTTTCATCTAAAAATTGCTCCGCTTGAACTAACCGATAGCGGACTTCTAACCTAGCTACTCCATCGCTTTGTAGTTCAGGTAACTTCTGCATTTTCTTTAATGCCGCCAGTTCTCGCGCCCTAATTCGCAATAAATCGAGTTTGTCAGCGCACAGCAGAATTAGTGGCTTCCCATCTACAGTTGAAGCTGGGACATGAGTGGGGCTGGCTGTATCTACCCAGTAGCCCACTAAACCATCGCAGTCATTGGTGGAGCAACGTAGTTTAGTTAAGTCCTCTAAACCATCGATATATCGCCGCTCGAAGTAGCGTAGGGTTCCAGTTTTGTAGCTATGACGCTGGGCAACTAGAGGCTTGAGGGGACGAACAGCAGATAAAAGATTGACCAAAGGCGATCGCTCTTGCTCTACTAAAGCAGTCAATTCGGCATCAACATTAAAGTCAGACCCTTGCCAAATCCTTAACTCGTCCAACTGGCGACGATGGGTAATTATGCCTTTTTGCAGCAGATTTTCTATTACCTGTTCCCAGTGGTTTTTGTCGCGATCTGAAGGGCGATCGCACATTGCCAATGTTACCAAAGTGCGAGTTGCCCTAATTGCACCCGTAGTAGTGACAAGGTTTAAAATTCCAATTGTTTTTAAAACCCGCAGACTGTCAGCATCTAAATGTTGAGCGTCGGTAACTAAATTCTGAATTTCTACCCATCGCTGAAGATTTGGTCGCGAAGCTAAACCCGTGCCAACAGCTTCCAGAAAGTAATCGTAGATTCGGTCTAGTTTTAGTGTGGGTAAAACATCTCCTTCAAGAGTTGTTTCCTTGAGAAAATTTAGAAAAGAATATGGTTCGGCACTAGTCAGAAATGTAAATAACGAGCGGTCATTTTGAGCATATCGAGCGCATAGCATTGGTAATGCTAACGTCGCGATCGGATGTAAAGGATAAGTATCTACTAGTAGCGGTTGGGTATATTCATCTTTGATATCGCTAGGTAAACATTCCAACCATTCACTCGCTTGATTGTGAACGGCACAACCAATAGCTTCTACAATAGAGCGATCGATAGCTTGACCAATCAATCGCATCATTTGTGCTGGCGAATCTTTGAAAGGTATATCTTCAAATCGTCCTTGAATTTTCGCCCATTCGTTCCGCTGTACAGCAGCTAATCTGTCGCCATAATCAGCAAATGCTTGGTGAAGTAAACCTATTATAAAAAGTTGACATTCTTTATCTTTCGGTAATTCAGCAAGTTGTTGTAATAAATATAAATCTTCAGCCCCTTGGTTTTGGACGGCAAATTCTAGGTTTTTACCTAACTCATCGATAATCAACAACACGCCGCAATTCGCGCTCTTTGCTACATCTTTAATCAAGCTGGGAATTTCCCGACTATCCACCGCTTGACCAGCAGCAATCTGTCCGCTCAGGTCAACTAGTTTTCTGGCTACATCCAGTTTGTTGCGCTTTTCAGGCGACCAAAAAACTTCTGCACCTCGTTCCAATGCTCGAACAATAGTATTACTTATTGGTTCGCGCTGTGCTGTAGCGACAGCTCGAAATAATCCTCGCTCTGGTATCTTCTTTGTAAAGGCTATAAAATCAGAACTATCTTTTCCTAGTATTTTTGATGCAATTTCTAGAGCTGTTTGACGTATTTGGCTATTGAGAGGCGCACAAAGTGAGGTGAGAAAATGGGCAAAGGCGGATTTGCCCGTACCATATACCCCAGTCACAGTCCAAGCACGATGTAAAGATTCTCCTGTTAGTCCAGCTACGATCCGTCTTGTAGCATCAGTAGATCTTTCGGTAAGAATGTATCCAGCTAAAGCATCAATTTTTTCTAAATCTCGCTCAAGATTTATGGAACGCGAGTAACGGCGCTTCAGGCTAAAATACTCAGATAAAGGCTTGCTCATCTTTTTGCCCTATTGCGCCTGCTGCTGTAATATTTTTCTAAAAGTTCATCTGCCAGTTTTTCTGGTTCATCAAAATATTCAAATTGAATTAAACCAGCAGAATCAGTAAGATTTATTGAGTTAAAGTGCTTAGCTACTTGTTCAATTGCACTACAAATAGCATTCTCGGAAAGCTTAAATACCATACCAGGGCTACAAGTGTCGTAAAGCAAGCGAGAAACGGAAATAGTTCTTTGTTCGCGTCCAACCCAACTGGCATATTCAAGACAAGCAAAAACAATAATTTCTGCTGGTAAATTTCCTTTGGAGCCAATCCGAAAAGTATAGTGTCGCGAGTCTCCGGCTGTATGAATGATGCCTAATTCAGTAAAAGGACAGTCTAAACTATCTTCACTAATATTTACTTTGGCAGCTTGCTCTACATACATTCGCAGAATACAACTGATATCTTTTTTTAATGAAGAAGGGGCAATTCGAGGTGCAACGCTATCTCTGTAGTCACATAAAGCATCAAATAGTTCTTCTTGTGAAAATTCCACTTTATGAAAAATGTTGAAAGCAAAATACCAAGCTGTTGCATTGCAAGGTGGCTGAAGCAATTTCCAATGCAAGAGCCACAGTGATGTAGGGTCTTCTAGAAATGAGTCCCAGCCATTGTCCCCCAATAGGCGATCGCCAAACTCAGATGGTATATCTTCTTTTAAGACTTTGAAAGCATTACACCAATAGCGGATAGAATTTGCCATATTCTTACCGACACCTAGCCGCACCGGAGCATCTTCCTGCAAGAACACACCCGAACTCTGTTGAGCTGCGTCGAATCCTTTTTTAATCCAACCAAACCGAGGATGAAAGGTTTCGTGGCGGGCAAAGACTGGATTCATACTCCTCAGTGAAGGCAGGGAATTAAATTTATCAAGACTAATCTGTATCACTACGTTTCCCTATTAGGGTTACTAAAAGGATGATAATAGCCGCTCCGTCTATAATGATAAAAATTATACTAAGTACTGAAGAATCTCAATACTCAAGGTAGTGGCTGATTGATGGGCAAGTAGAGCGAGGCTCCAATGATAGAATGCCCCACAGTTCTGAGAAATGAACAATCTTGGCTTCAATCAAAGAAAAATCATTTGGAATGCTCATGCTCAGTTGATAAGAGCTTTAATACCTGAGCAAGGAGCGATAGTCAAAAGCTCGTGTATTATGCGTGTATTGTGTAAGGAAAATATATATTTATTAAGATATATTTCAAATTCAAAATCTTATATAAAATAATTAATTTTTGAGAAATATCAATTCAAGCCGGAGAAACAAAATCCGTAGGCTAGTCTAAACTTTACACTACTAAAAAAGTCAAGAACTAGTTTTGAAATGAACCTATTTAAATCTTGAATTGCACTGTAAAAGTACAAAAAGCTTCGATGAGACTGAGATATTTGCCAATTTTTGGCTCTCTACAAGATAATTGCATTGTAAGGCTTTCTGCTATTCTAAGTCTCACGAACTAGTTAAGTAAAAATTATTACTGACAACACTCTTGACAATTATTAAGTTAACACTTGGTTCTCCAAAGAAAATAGACTACCAACTTGTTAGTCCTGCCCGTGCTGGGCAGTTAGCTGTCTTAGTGAGTTCACCTAAAGCAATTAACTCAGCACTCAAGCAAGCAAGCAAGAGGTGATGAGTATTTGTGCTGCTGATATAGCTGATATAGCGGTGAGGAGGTGAGGAAATGTGGCATTGTGCGGAAGTCAGTATACAATTGCAGCTTCCAACGGGGACAATGGCAGTTTTATGCACGGAAAAGCCATAATTTAAGTCTTCAATGAGGAAGTTACTGAGCTTATGAGACTTGAAGAAATATATCAGTTTTTTGCTAATCCGCCTGCAATTTACATCCGCCAGGAACAAGCAGTATGTTACGTGCTGTCAGTTTTGCTGGATGAGGGTGAGTCTTACGGTACGGAGCTGATTCAAAAACTTGAAAGCGATTATCCTAACTATCGCCTTTCCGATACAGTGCTTTACGCGGCATTGAAGTTTTTGGAAGAGGAAGGAGCGATTGCCGCTCGCTAGCAAAAAATGACAGGGCGCGGTCGCCCCAGGCGGATGTATCGAATTACCCCTCAGTGGCAAGGAGAAGAAGCACAAAAGCTAGCCCAGCTTTGGAGCAATAGTATTGTTGCTTTGGGTTTGCTTAAAGCTAGCATTGACTGTTGTACGAGCATTCCTGCCTGAAGTTTGCTGCTCTTTCGCTTGAAGTATTTATTTTTATGCACTCATCCAATCGACCTAATTCGCATTCCGTCTCGCGTTGGGAGTTAATCGACGCGATCGCCAAATTATACGTCATCAAAGACCCCTGCGACCGATCGCCAAAAATTCTCAATAAGCCTTGTTGTCGCCAGCGTCAGAGTCCGCCTCAAAAGAGTTGAAACCATTGATAGATATACTTTTAAAGCTTCTAAAGTTGACTTGACGAAATCTCCAAAACATCAAGTGCGCTCCTTGCCGTAAGATAATAATTGTGAAGTAAATTTAAACTCAGAAGTGAAGGTCAAAGGCAACGGACGCGCTAAGGTATTAACTCAAGCCGAACTGGAGCGCTTATTTACTCGCGGCTTCCTTACCCCTAGAGACAAGCTGTTATTTGCGATCGCGTATTACTGCGCCTGTCGCGTCAGTGAAGTGCTGGCGCTGACGGCTGAAGATTTAGACAGTGGTATGGTGACGTTGCGTAAATGTACTACTAAGGGCAAAATTGCCACGCGCACGCTACCTTCGCACCCGAAGCTACAGGCATATTTAGCAGCCTACGATCCACCGTCTGGTCTATTGTTTCCAGGACGGAGCAAAGAAAAACCACTCACTAGAGCAGCTGCCGATCTGATCCTCAGAGCTGCTTGCAAGCGGGCAAGGATTAGAGGCGTTTCGACTCATTCATTTCGCCGCACGGCGCTCACGAGCATGAGCAACGCTAACGTGCCGATCCGCGTGATTCAGGAAGTATCGGGACATAAATCGCTGACTGCTCTCCAGCGATATTTAGAGGTGAAGCCAGATCAAGTGGAGTCAGCGATCTCTTTGTTAATTTAGTTTACGCTCTGGCGCTTGGGGAGAGAGTAGACGAGGCAGATGTTACAGATGGATCTTTTCGGTAAAGTTGGCGTTGCCGAGCAACAGGAGCAAGCCAGTAGTCGCTGGGAAGACGATCGAGGTGGGGAAATAGCAAGAACGCGCCCAGGAGATAATCAATGAGATTGTCATAGCTCTGGATGCGGGTGAAAGATTGTAGTTGTTTGAGTGCCGCTAAAAATGCTTCAGACGTTTCCACTCCCATCGTCATCATTTCTCGTTCTTGCTGCTGATCGAACTCGACTTTCGTACCGTGCCAATTCCACAACAAGCAGCACTGCTGTAGCGATAGATGAAGCGGTTGCAGTAGCAATGCGGCACGATAGAAGAGTCCAGAGCGCCTGAGCATATAGGGGTGGATCGGGAAAGTCAGATTGGCAATCTTGCCTGCTTGGGCAATTAAATAGTGTAGCGAGCGCTGGTTCAGGCGCGTTTGCCGTTCTGTGGCGAATAGCCAATCGCATCGACGCTCTAGCGCCAGTTGTTGCAGAAGATCGACTTCGGCGGCGCAGAGGAGTTGAAGATTGATTTGTTTGTGGCGGCGAGCGCCACTTTTGAGTTCGCGGTTACGGATGACGTAGAGCGTTTTTCTGGTCAAGTCTAGGTCAGATCGGCGCAGCCAACACAGCTCGGATGGCTGTAGGCATTGGCAAAATAAAGCCATCGCGATCGCCTTGTTCCTGGTGGGGTAGCGAGTCTGCTCCATTGCCGTGATGACGGCATCGACTTCATGCAGGTAAAGAAATTCCCGCTCGCGGCGTTGTTGGAATACAGTTTTGAGCGGTGGCGGTGTTCTGGGCATGGAATAGAGCAATAAATTTTTCGGCAAAGTCCGCGATCTGATCGTGCCACAGGATTTGTCACCGTGAAGGCAATAACGACGAGCGATCCGCGCTTCACCCCAACTTAAAGAGTTGAGCAGGGTTGAGCGTTGAGAGTTTAATCTTCTAATTTCAAATTCTAATTGGATAATAAAATTGATATTCTAGTTGGAAAATGAAATTGATATTATATTTAGAATATCAAATAGAAAACTGCAAAATAAAATAAAATATAGACATCGTATGCCACCAGTTGACCAGCTCGTAGCCCAACTCGTGCAAGAGCGCTCCCAAACCTCCCAAGCTCATCTGAGCGGGGCGCAGCAGCCGCTCGGTGGGGCAAATCCTCGTCTGAGCCAACAGCAGCAAGAGTGGCTGCATCCAGAAAAAGAGCCAATTTATTTACTCAAGCTGACAGTCAAAGTAGGAGTGCAATCGCTCAAGTTAGACGGCTCCCATTTAGGCATCGGGGATGATGTCTTGAGATTGTTGGAAAGTGAGGCAAAGGGAGGTTATGCCGCCAAGATCAATCATCGCCTCAAAGATGCTGCGACCAAACTCCAAGCACGGCAGAAAATTATCTACAACCGCTACACCCTTTTGAGCGAACCGTTCCGTTTCGTCCACGAATCGGCACTGCCCGATGCCCTAGAAGCAATTGAAGGGATGATGGCAGAAGCTGACTCTTTGCGGCAGGGAATTTTAGCAACATATGAATCAGAATACGCTGCTTTTTTGTCATGGGTGGAGCAAGTACTACAAGCCGCAGCATTAGAACCAAAAGCAATCGAGTTGGCATTACGGCAGTATGCTGGTGCTTATCCTACTCAAGAGGAACTGCAAATAAATTCATTGCAAATTCTAGTGGAAGGACCGATAAAAATTCCTTCCTTGCTAGAGCGTTCGGAGCGCGAAGCAGAAGTGCAAAGGCAGCAGGCAGAGGTAGAGGTAGCCTCTGTCGAACGCCAAAAACTCAAGTTAATCGAGCGATCGCAACAAACGTTACAGCAGACTTTAATTTCAACTCTATACGACGCGCAAATCAGAAGTCGGGACGAGGCTGACGCAAAACTAGCACAATTGCTAGAGAGCTTCAATTTGTCGGGAGCGGATGCGACATCGAGAACGGGACAGAAGTGGGACACCTTAATTGCTCGCTTGCAAGTCTTAATGCAATACGATCGCGATTTAGAGCCGCTCGTGGACAGAGCAAGGCAGCTTAATCAGCTATACCTGAGTGACAGCCCCAACTTGGAACAAGTGCAGCAGCACCTGGAAGATTTCAGAGCCATGCTGAAGCAGCGGGTGCAGCAACAAAACTCAACTGGGGAGGGACTTGCCAAGCTGACGAAGGCACTGGCGCTGGATGCGGGTTACTCCGATTTATTGAGGCAATTAGACGGGATCGCCCAGCAACCAGATCCGGAGCAGTTGCGGCAACTCAAGGGCAAGTTAGCATCAATGGAGAATTTGTTTAAATTCCGTACCAAAGACTTACTCAAGCGCTGGGAGATTGCTGAGGCAGCCGTGCGCCAGGAGTTGGGATTAGAAGCAACAGCCAAGACAAAGGATCTCGTTACTGCTCCAGATGCCGTCGATAGCGACGAGTGCGAGCGTGACTCGACCGCTCGACCTTACGACCCAGAAGCAGGATTTTAGGAGAACTCACCTTCTAGTTGGAATACAGAACTCGGATTCTAGTTAGAAAACGAAATTAAACCATCATGATTAAATCATGGCAATCGCTAAAAACACCAAAAAGTTAGCTGCTCAAGTCCCCAACAATGCTCCAGATGGCTCTGCTCCAGAGCGGTTGCAGCAGTTACGGCGAGAGTTGAATCGGATTTTCTTGGAGCGTTCTACGATTATTGACGGAGTGCTAGCCGTATTGCTCAGTGGTGGAAATGTGGTTTTATTTGGTCCGCCTGGTTGTGCGAAAAGCTGGATGTTACAACAGTTGTGCCGAGCGATAGAAGAAGCTGTATTCTTCGATCGCCTCCTGCAACCGACCATCACTCCTGACGAGTTACTTGGGCAACTGTCACTGCGAGCATTACAGCAGCAAGACGAGCTGATCCGCAACACCAAACGCCGACTACCGGAAGCACACATTGCCTTTTTAGATGAAGTGTTTCGCGGTAACTCCACTAGTCTCAACGCTCTATTGCGGTTGATGAACGAACGGGTATTCGAGAATCCAGAACCGCAGCCAGTACCGTTACTGTTCTTATGCGGTGCTGCCAATAACGTTCCCACAGATGGAGACTTGGATGCGTTTGTCGATCGCTTCGTCTACCGTCCTTGGTTGCAGTACGTCCGCAAATTGGGTTCCAAACGAGAATTGATTCACCGCGCCAGACATAACATCAAACCGGAGGTAGTGGTGCGCCTGAGTTTGGCTGAGATTAAAGCTTTGCAGCAACAAGCAGCAATCGTACCTTTAAGCGACGAATTAGCAGAAGATTTGATTAAATGCCAGTTAGCGTTGGAGAAGGAGGGTTTTTTCATTAGCGATCGCAAGCTGCAACAGCTAGTGAAACTGCTGCAAGCTCACGCACTGGTGCAGGGCGATGAGCAAGTGTATCCAGAATCTTTTCACGAATTGCTGCCCGACTGTCTGTGGCAAAGAGATCTCAAGGAGCGGCAGAAGATCGGACAAATTTTGAATGCCTGCATTCCCGATCTCAATCGACAAGCCGTGTCTTGGTACGATGCGGCAAAAGAAGAGGTCGGCACTGTAGTGAGGGCAGCTAGAGAATACGATTTGCGTCCAAGCAATGCAACCGAACAAAAATTGATTGAAGCAGCCGATAATGCTGCAAGTCGCTTGGAGGATATTGCTCGCAAGATTGAAAAGTTAATCGCCGATAACAAGAGTCGTAATGCCCGACGAGCGCAGAGAATACTGACTGATATTCGCGAAGATTTGCTAGTAGAAGTTGGCGGTTACAAAAATAAAGTTTATCAATAGCTGAATGCTATCTTCTATTTGCTATCTGGCTCAATTGCTTGTTCGGGATAAAGTTGCTCGTCATTTGTGACTTTGTACCACCAGTAACCGTCATCGGAGTCGTCCAGATCGAACCAACGGCGCACGATGTGAGTTGAGCGTTCTTCACCATTCCAGTGGAGAATAACTGACTGATACAGCTCAAACTTTGGGGAGCGAACTTGAATTTTTTCTGTGCAATCCATACTGAATCGATTTACTGGAAATCTTCTATATCAATACATCGGACAGAATCAGGCGGCGATAGTGCCGTAGGAACGTAGACTTTGGTAGTTGGGATGAGATTTAATC
>NZ_PYCI01000246.1:0-3182 GCF_003015105.1 Chroococcidiopsis sp. CCALA 051
ACCAGAGGATTCAAGCAGAGCCATCCAGTTGTTAATCAAGTCTGTTTTTCTCCATCCTTTACGAAATACCACTACCTGAAACGTTTCTAGCAGAATTGATGAGCCACGTTTCACTAGTTGAAATTTAATTAACGCCCTATTAGGGATTGAAACAGTTTTCCCATCAAGGCGATGGGTGATGCCGTTCTAGGTTGAAATTTAATTAACGCCCTATTAGGGATTGAAACCGCAATGAAACCAAAGGAACAGGCTACACCGTGCATGTTGAAATTTAACGATCTCCCTATTAGGAATTGACTTTTTTTTTGGAAGTGCTGGAATAAGATCGCCTGCTGCGCTATGGTTGAAATTTAGTTGTCTCCCATTAGGGATTGAACCTAGTACAGACTGAACCAATGCACTACCGACGATTTGGCAAGACGAATCTCAATCTTTCGGTGTTTTCGTTAGGCACGATGCGTTACTTGGCTTCGGAGGAAAATGCCTATAAAACAATCGATCGCGCAGTTGCACTAGGAATCAATCACATCGAAACAGCTAGAGGCTATGGTAACAGCGAATTATATCTCGGTGCAGCACTGAAAAAAGGTTTGCCTGTCCCCCGTTCCCAACTTCACATCACAACCAAAATTTCCCCTACGACAGATGCAGACTCGATGCGTTGTTACATCAATGAGTCTTTAGAACGTATTGGAGTCGATTATTTAGATTGCTTGGGAATTCACGGAATTAACACTTGGGAACATCTCGATCTCGTACAACAACCAAATGGTTGTATGCAAGCAGTACGGGAAGCTGTTGCTGATGGACGGGTAAGACACGTTGGTTTTTCCACTCACGCATCTTTAGATGTAATACTGGCAGCGATCGCAACCGATCTGTTTGAATTCGTCAACCTACATTATTACTACTTTTTTCAACGTCATGCCCCAGCAATAGAACTCGCCCATACTAAAGATATGGGTGTATTTATTATCTCTCCTGCGGATAAAGGAGGACTCTTATACACTCCACCAGAGACACTTAAAGACTTGTGCCAGCCTTTTTCTCCATTAGAACTAAACTATCGCTTTTTACTGAGCGATCGCCGTATTACTACCCTCAGCATCGGTGCAGCCACCCCAGAAGAGTTAAACGTCCCTTTACAAGTCGCTGAGTGCGACGCACCTCTAACCGATGCAGAAATTAAAGTATTACAGCGTTTAGAAACTCATGCTGCTACAACTTTAGCAAGCGATCGCTGTAGTCAATGCTATAAATGTTTACCTTGTCCTGAAAAAATCAACATTCCCGAAGTTTTGCGCCTGCGCAATCTGACTATTGCATACAATATGCAGGAGTACGGCAAATATCGTTATCAAATGTTTGAAAATGCCGGACACTGGTTTCCTGGCATGAAAGCAAATAAATGTACTCAGTGTGGTGATTGTTTACCACGCTGTCCCGAACAATTAGATATTCCGCAATTGTTATCTGATACTCACGATCGCTTGAATGGATCTCCTAGACGTAGGTTGTGGGGGTAATTGGTAATTTTATGAAAGTTTTTTCCCAAAATGGATGGCGATCGCTACAACAACCGCAGTTTTGGTTAATGGCGATCGCGAGTGGTATAGCGACTATTCATGCAAGTTTAATTTGGCGGAGTAATGCCGATTCAAATCAATTTATTCTCAATCTTCTTTGTTGGTTGGCTGTGGCAATTTTAATATGGGAAAAGCGCCACAAATTAATTTTACAAAGCGATATTGTTTCTAGCTTCCTCGGCTTTAGTCTTCTAGGCTTTGTTCTCCTCAGAAGTCTATGGATGACTAGTTTCGACAATTTATTTCATTTTATTCCCTTTATCGCTGCTATAGGATTGGTTTTACTTGCTTCTGGTGCAAACAGATTACATCACTATTGGCAAGAAATACTCATTATCTTTGCTTTTTCAATTCCCGTAGAGTTGCTTATTAATCGAATTGGAATTCTAGCTTTATACACGGCAAATTTTGCTTCTTTGATTTTAACTTATTTAGGAGTAGAGTTTTATCGAGAGGGAGTCAATATTGTTCTAGCTAATGGCAAAGCTGTAGAGGTAGCCGCTGGCTGTTCTGGTTGGGAAAGTATATTTCCCTTGTTAAAACTATCTGTATTGTTTTTAATCATGTTTCCGACGAAAACAATTCAAAAAATCCTCGTTCCTTTAGCCGCAGTTGCGATCGCTTTTGTTGTCAATGGAGTACGAGTCGCTATTCTAGCCATTTTACACGCTTACACAGCCGAAGCTACATTTAAATACTGGCACGTCGGTACGGGTTCGCAAGTCTTTTTTCTAACTTCTACTTTATTATTTGGAGGATTCTGTTATTTAACTAGTAAAAGATTACCTTCCGAACATTCAGACAAGAGAGAACTTTCTGAACTATGAAGTTTTGGCAACGCTGGCGAACACCGCTATTAATTTTCACATTTGTCAATGTATTGTTTGTATCTAGTCGAGTGTTACTCGATTCAAACATTGGTAAGCGAAAAGTTACCCCTTTTACATTTCCTGCTACAGTTCCTCTTCCACAGTGGCAGCAAGTCGCAAGTCAACCGCTACCAGATCGAATTGTAGAACAAGAACCATATGGTAAGGTAGCATTTCCAGGTAGACGCTATCAATACAAGCAAAACGACTTGTTACTCGATGTTAATGCGCGCTATGAATTAAATACTGTAGGAGATGGACAACAAGCGATCGCAGACGATCTTAATCTATCATTTCCAACCAATCAATCTCCACCGCAAATTCGCCACAATCCACAATTAGGTTATTACGCAGTTTTCGTACACCAACAAAAAGCATATTTAAATGCGTGTATTAATTCTCGTGGTGGGAGTACGGTTACTTCTTCCCAATTTGATGCAAATCGCTTGCGCTATGATTTTCAATTTCCACGAATTGCATTATGGTTGTTGGGAAGACAAGAATTAAGAGATAACCGTTGCATTTGGACTCATTTATCTTTACCCTTAAAGCAGCCTACATCTGAAGCTTACTCTACTTTAGAACAGGCTTGGTTTTCTTCGTATAAGTGGTGGAGTTCTCGCTTTCCTCCAATTTAACAGTCATCAGTAAAGAGTGATTAGTGGTTGGTGTCTAGTGACTAGAATTGCTCCCTCAGCTTCCCCAACTTCCTCAGCTTGGCAACTCT
>NZ_PYCI01000023.1:0-61206 GCF_003015105.1 Chroococcidiopsis sp. CCALA 051
AGATACATATATCTTTTTACTATTCACAAATAAATTTAAAAATTAAACATATAATCTTGCTGCTTTAATATTTAAATTTTGGATGATTTTGATTATCGATCGCAAGTCAAAAAAAATGCAGGCAAAAAATTAGTTCTCATTGGTTATTATCGATCGATTACCATGAAAGATTGTAAAGATGAAGTCATAGATTTCAATCAAGTTAGAGTTAACTGCAAATTATCGATACATTCATATTTTTAGATCTGCCAAACCCAAATAGCGCACTCCAACCGGAGTGACCTCAAAGCGGCAAGGCAAAACCTCCAAACCTAGTTGCATAGCTTCACGCAACAGTTGACCGTAGACTGGATCGGCAGCATCACCAGGAGCAAACTGCGTACAGTCACCCCGGTTAATAGCATAAAACATGACTGCCCTTGCGTGAGGCAAAAGCGCGCTCAATTCTCGTAAATGCTTTTGTCCTCGTATCGTTTCGGTATCAGGGAACATAGCTAATCTTTGCTGCGCCCATGTCGTGCTTTTAACTTCAATATAAATCGGGCGATCGCCAGTCAATAAAAAGTCTACGCGACTTTTACGATCTGCACCATAGGGGACTTCACAGCGAATTTGGCTATAGCTACCGAGTTTGGGAAACAGTTTTTGTGCCAGTGCCAGCTTGACAATACGATTGGGTAAAGCAGTATTCACAACTACCCAGGTAGGCTCGTTGTCGTTGACTTCAATCGCCTCCCAAGTATAAGGTAATTTGCGCGTAGTAACCGAGCTATACGACACTAGTACCCGACTTCCAGGCGTACAAATCCCCGTCATCGGACCAGTATTTGCACAGTGTGCCGTTACCACTTCCCCCGTTTCCAGCTCAATATCAGCCAGAAAGCGCTTATAGCGTTTGAGCAAAATTCCAGCATGGAGAGGTGGATAGGTGTAAAGCATAAAAGAAAGGGAGCAGGGGAAAAGAGCTGAGGGAGCTGAGGGAGCTGGGGAGGCTGGGGGAGAAAAGACAAATTACCAATTACCAATTACCACTACTCACTATGTATCAAAACCAACTCAAACACAAATTACACCAGGGCGAGGTTGTCTTGGGATTATTTACCAACTGCGCTTATCCGGCATTTATCGAAATTTGCGGACATGCAGGTTTGGATTTTGTTGTTATTGATTTAGAACACGGTTCTCTTAATACTCTAATAGCGGAAGATTTATGTCGCGCTGCTGACTGCGTGGAGTTAGCACCAATTATTCGTGTCAGTCAGAACAATCCAGCCCAGATCCAAAGAGCGCTTGATGTTGGTAGTGCGGGGGTACAAGTGCCGCAAATCGAGACGAAAGCCGATGCGGAAGCAGTAGTAAAGGGAGCAAAGTTCAGTCCATTGGGGGCGCGAGGGTTGTCACTCTATACCCGTGCCGGGGTTTACACAGCCGCCGGAACGCAAAGAATCGAGCAGTTAAATGAAACATCTTTAGTTGTCGTTCAGGTCGAAGGCAAACAAGGTATTGATAACTTAGCAGAAATTGCCAGCGTTCCCCACATTGATGTTATTTTTCTCGGTCCTTACGATTTGTCGCAATCTTTAGGAATTGCCGGACAAGTACGAGATCCCCGTGTCGTTGAGTTGATGCGGACTGGAGTAGAAACTATCCGTCAGGCTGGCAAAGCAGCGGGGACATTTGCCGACACTCCAGAAATTGCCCAGCAATGGATTGCAACTGGCGTGCAGTTTGTGGCTTTAGGTGTAGATGTAGGAGTTTTCTTGCGTGCTTGTCAGGCGTTGGTTAAAGCCGTGCGATCGCAGTAAACTTTCATTGATAGTGGTTTGTAATTAGGTAAAACAGACGATCTGTAGGGGCGCACGGCTGTGCGCCCCTACAAATGTCATGCACGCAATCGAGAATTGCTATGAATTAAATTTCATTCAAAGGCAAATAAAAAACGATCGCCCCCAAAAGAGCGATCGCTAACTGATAACAATGTAGAGACGTTACATGTAACGTCTCTACATTGTTATCTACACCAAAACAGATTGCATCAAAGGCTGATCTTGAGGTAGTTTACCCGATCGCAACCACTCTTCCATATCGGCTGGAGCTTGAGCGCGGTTGAGTCGTTCCCGCAGTTCTGCACCTTCAAGAATTTCTTTCTGTAATAACAACTGAGCTGTTTCTTCCAATAACTCCTTATTATTGGACAAGGTAGCCAGCGCGATGTGATGCGCTCCATCAACTATTTCTTTCACCTCGCGATCGATCTCCTCGGCAACTCTCGGACTGACAGAACGGCGAGGATTGCCATATCCACCGAGAAACTCTTGCTGAGTCTTTTCAAACGCTACAGGTCCCAATTCATCGCTCATACCATACAGGGTAACGGCACGCTCTGCCAAGTCAGTAGCTTTTTGAATGTCGTCACTCGCACCAGTCGAGACTTTACCAAAGATTAACTCTTCTGCCGATCGCCCGCCTAATAGCGTAGCAATCCGACCGCGAATTTCATCCTCTATCATCAAAAAGCGGTCTTCTTCCGGCAACTGGAGAGTGTAACCCAAAGCACCAACACCGCGAGGCACGACAGAGATTTTCTCGACTCTACCCGCACCTGGCATCAGAGCGGCGATAATCGCGTGACCGACTTCGTGATAAGCAACCGTCTTTTTCTCGGTTTCATTGAGTACCCGCGATCGCTTTTCTAAACCACCAATAACTCGTTCGATTGCTTCGTTAAAATCCGCTTGAGTAACAGCATCGCGATTTTGTCGTGCCGCTAATAGCGCCGCCTCGTTGACTAAGTTAGCTAAGTCAGCACCAGCAAAACCGGGAGTCCGGGTAGCGATCGTACCTAAATCGACATCCTCGGCTAATTTAACGCTTCTCGCGTGGACTTTAAGAATCGATTCTCGACCGATTTTATCAGGACGGTCTACCACTACCTGACGGTCAAAACGACCAGGACGACGTAATGCAGGGTCTAAGACTTCAGGACGGTTCGTTGCAGCAATGATAATGACACCCGTATTGGCATCAAAACCATCCATTTCAGTAAGTAACTGGTTCAGGGTTTGTTCTCGTTCGTCATTACCACCAGGGAAACCATTCGCACCACCGCGAGACTTACCCAAAGCATCTAACTCGTCAATAAAGACGATACAGGGAGATTGTTGCTTCGCCTGGACGAACATGTCGCGTACTCGCGCCGCACCGACACCGACGAATAGCTCGATAAATTCCGAACCGGAGATACTGAAGAAGGGGACACCAGCTTCACCCGCGATCGCTTTTGCTAGCAGAGTTTTACCCGTCCCAGGAGGACCCACTAAAAGCACGCCTTTGGGAATTTTCGCGCCTAAACGGGTATATTTACTAGCATTTTTCAGGAAATCGACAATTTCTTGTAGTTCTGCCTTGGCTTCGTCAACCCCGGCTACATCGGTAAACTTCACGCCAGTACTACCTTCAGAGTAGATCCGTGCTTTACTTTTACCAACAGTTAAAGCTGCGGGACCGCCACCGCCTTGACGGTTGAGTAGAAAACCCCAAATCCCAAAGAAAATTAATGGAGGTACAACCCAACTGAGAAGAGTACCGATCCAACCACTATTACTTGGTGCTGGAGCAGTAAACTTAACATTATGATCGCGCAGGATCTTAGGTAAATCTAAGTCAATTGCGACTGGCGTAGTCGTGAGAACTTGGTTTGCCGGAAGGCTACTTTCCGGTTGGTTAGGATCTGCTTTAAGAGTAAACTCAATGCGATCGCCCCCTACAATAGCTCTATCTACCCGATTTGCTTCTACTTGTGCAATAAAGTCACTATAAGCAACTTGTGGCTGTCTAGCTCCAAAACTGGGAACAATAAAGTTGAGCAGTAATAGAACAGTCAACAAAATGAGTAAACTACCACCAAACTGCCGGACTCTAGGCGGTTTGAACTGGCGATTATTATTGGTTTCAACAGGCATTTTGATTAATTTTTATGCATCATTTTGTACGTATTGTAAAGATTTTCTACACTCTAACTGGTTCGGTGACTACCCCATATATCTATCGCAACAGCCGAACTTTTTAGAGGGAGTAGGGAGTAGGGAGTAGGGAGTAGGGGAAGATAAAGAGGCAATTACATCTTATCTTTTTCAACAAATGGCAAATATATTTAAGGACTTGAGAGAAAGTTATATGAATGCTTTTGAGGGATGGAAACAACAGTTATGGTTTATTGCAGAGCTGATGATTATCTCTGCCGCTCTGTCGTATCTGATTAAATATGGTGGTGCTTACTTGCCTTTGAGTGGTACATCAAGCCAAGCACTATTTATAGTATTATTACCTACCGTCGTTATCGCGATCGCGCTCTATTTGCGATATCTATTTCATAAAAAGCAGGGGTAAACAGCGAGAGCAACTACCAACTACCAACTACCCATTACCTATTACCAATGAACCTCGGTCAATGGCTCGGTTTATTAGCAATCGTTACTTCCATTTATATTCTGTGGCAAATTCGCCAAATTCTCTTATTATTATTTGCCGCAGTTATTTTATCGACTGCCTTAAATCGGTTAGCCAGAAGATTTCAGCGATCGGGAATGCGGCGATCGCTTGCTGTTATCTTATCAGTTGGTATATTTCTAGCTGGAGTTATTGGTTTTTTCTGGTTAATTGTTCCACCATTTATCGAGCAGTTCCAAGAGCTTACAGTCAGGGTTCCTAGAGGTTTAG
Source organism: Chroococcidiopsis sp. CCALA 051 (assembly GCF_003015105.1). Classification (NCBI taxonomy): domain Bacteria; kingdom Bacillati; phylum Cyanobacteriota; class Cyanophyceae; order Chroococcidiopsidales; family Chroococcidiopsidaceae; genus Chroococcidiopsis; species Chroococcidiopsis sp. CCALA 051. The sequence goes on from NZ_PYCI01000023.1 coordinate 4,720, forward strand.
ATCGATTCAACATTTGGATAGAGCAATTAGGAACTCGCGTTCCCCAGCAAGTAGCTCCATACTTACCAAATGTAGATAGTCTTAGCAAACAAGCACAGCCATTCTTTGAGCGCGTCTTGGGCGGTTCTTTTGCTTTCGTAACTAGCTCTTTAGAATTTATTATCAAGTTTTTACTTGTATTAGTATTAACGGGGATGATGTTAGCTAATCCCCATGCTTACCGTCAGGGTTTTGTGAGATTATTTCCTTCATTTTATCGCCGTAGGGTAGATGGAATTTTACACGAATGCGAGGAGTCGTTAGGCAAATGGCTGACTGGTGCTTTAATTAGCACGAGCGTAGTTGCACTAATGAGTATGGTGGGACTATCAGTGTTGCGAATACCAGCAGCTTTGGCATTGGGAGTTTTAGCAGGGTTTCTCAATTTAATTCCCAACGTCGGTCCCACTATCAGTGTCATTCCACCTATGGCGATCGCGCTGTTAGATACGCCGATCAAATCCGTACTCGTATTCGTTCTCTATTTTGTGATTCAACAAATTGAGAGTAATTTTTTGACACCATATATCATGGCGCAGCAGGTATCTTTACTACCAGCCGTGACTTTACTAGCTCAAGTATTTTTTGCCACGTTCTTCGGCTTTTTAGGTTTATTACTGGCGCTACCTCTAACTGTAGTAGGCAAAATTTGGTTTCGCGAAGTCTTGTTAGAAGATGTACTAGACCGCTGGCAGTGGGGTGGAAAGCAAGATACTACTGGACTCGATTCATTGTGCGGGTTGCACGATCCCACCATGACAAAGGAAAATCTTTCAAATTCAGATGATGTAACTAGTCAAGAGCGATCGATTGTAGATGAATCCACAGGAGTAGATAGTAGAGCAGCAGAAGAGCAAGGGAGCAAGGGAGCAAGGGAGCAGGGGAACAATCCAAAATCCAACAACAAACTCTAAAATTAATTCACGTACCACCTTGAGCGCACCACACACCACTTCTCATCACTCAATTCCAACTTTTGGCTGACTAATCTATTCCTTTTCGTAGGTACGAATTTTTTTCTCTAGAAATATAACTGAAATGTGAAGAGGTTTAAATTATTTTTAATCATTGCACTAAGTTAAGTGAAAATCATTTAAGTTGCGCTACAATTCTATTCCACCCCCGATTTGTAACTGTGCAACAATAATGTAAATCCTAGACTAAGAGCTTGCTAATTAAGTAAGAATACTCATGACAGTCTGGGAAAAGTGACAGATAAAAGACTGGCTACTACTTACTCATTACTTAGTCTTTGATGCTTAATAATCAGTTGGAACAAAAAGGTGAAGTCCAAATGTCACCAGCAAAGTACATGCAGTTTCTGCAATTTCTACAAGAAGACTTATCAATTTCGGCAGCATCGATTGATATGGCTACCCGCCATCGAGAACAAGATCCTGGTCCTTTGCCAATGATCTTATGGCAATACGGCTTAGTCACGCTCGAACAACTAGATCGAATTTATGATTGGTTGGAAAGAGCGTAGCAGTGCCATGAACGATTTAGTCAAATTCAAGCGTGTCACAGTAGAAATTTTAAATAGCAATGCACAAACTAAAATTTCTTTTTTGGCGAAGTTGTAGAAATTTTACTCATAAATTTAAACTTACACAAAGAGAGCGGGATGAATTATCAACCCGCTCTTTTGATTTAAGTTGTCATCTGTCATCTGCCATTTGTTGTCTAGCCAATGACGAATGACAAATGACGAATGACGACTAAGAAGCAAATACGCGAGCTGCTGCTGCTACGCCAGCTCCAGGGGTAAAACCTTCATACCCCAATTCGCGTAAAGCGACTTCTAAAGCACCAATTGCACTGAGAATATCGCGATCGCTCACAAAACCTAAATGTCCGATGCGGAAGATTTTCCCCTTCAAGTGGTCTTGTCCGCCTGCTAGAGCGATGTCAAATTTCTTCTTCAAAATCGAGCGAATTTGTTCGGCATCGACTCGCTCTGGTGCTACAGAGGTAATTGCCGGACTCGCGCAATTATCCGCTGCAAACAAAGGTAAATTTAAAGCTTTTACAGCTTCGCGAGTCGCTTGAGTCAGGCGCTGATGACGAGCAAAAATTGATTCTAAACCCTCTTCTCTCATCATCTTTAACGTTGCGTGCAGTGCCACAATTAAATTCACTGGCGGCGTGAAGGGAGTCGTATTTTTCGCGGTCGATTTACGATATTTACCCAAGTCTAAATAGTACTTGGGTAGTTTAGCGGTTTTGTAAGCTTCCCAAGCCTTAGCGCTAACAGCAACAAATCCTAAACCAGGAGGAATCATGTAACCTTTTTGCGAACCCGATGCAATAACATCAATACCTAAAGTATCCATCGGGACGTTATACGCACCCAAGCTGGTGACAGCATCGAGAATCATTAAGGCTTCGCCGTGTTCCTTAACGTGACTGACGATCGCTTCTAAGTCGTTAAGTACGCCTGTAGAAGTTTCGCTGTGGGTGAGAATGACGGCTTTAATTTGCTTGTCCTTATCCGCTGCTAATTTCTGGGCAAATACTGCGGGGTCGAGGGGTTGTCCCCATTCAGCAGTAATTTTCTCGACTTGAAGACCGTAAGCCTCGGCAACTTCTCCCCAGCGATCGCCAAACTTACCATTGCATCCTACCAAAACGCGATCGCCTGGGCTGAGAAAATTAATGATTCCTGCTTCTACTGCCCCAGTGCCGCTGGCTGTTAGCATCAAAACGTCACTCTCGGTTTGGTGCAGCCATTTTAGATTTGCTGTCACTTCTGCCAAGATGTTACTAAATTCGCTGGTGCGGTGTCCGATGGGATGTTTGGCGAGGGCGAGTAACGCTGCTTCCGGTACTGGCGTGGGACCAGGAATCATCAGCATTAACTTGTCGTTCATCATAAGTTTGTCCTACTATCTATCGAGGTGAATCCATTGGCTACACGTCAATCCAAGCGCGATCTCTATTTCGTGACTTGTGGTTTGCGATCTGTAGTTTATAACTCGTAAATCGATCTTATAGACGAATCTGGCGATTGCAATTGAGGAATCTTGGTTTTTTGTATGAATAAATTTAACGATTCATAAGCTGAATTACGAATTCTTACGGCGTTTGGTTGAGTTTTCCTATCATGGCAGCCTTTCATTTTATCACCCGATCGCCGAAAACCTGCTAAAAAGCGATCGATAAGCCAAGAGGCAGAGGACAGGAAGTAGAACGTTGGACATATACTATTGGTCGCAGGTATCAAATATATCTGAGATGTCTGTATATTTGGTAGACCCAGAACGAAACTTCTGAGTGCGTAACATTTGCAGGGGCGCACATCTGTGCGCCCCTACAGATCGCGTGTTTTACCCAATTGAAAACCGCTATTGACGAGCGAATAATTTGCCATGACAGATCGAGCTTGGGATAATTTAATACAAGCATTACCAATTGTCTTGGCGGGTCCCATTCTACGACACGTAACTCCCGAATCTGTCACAGTTTGGGTAGCACTCAAACAACCTGCTGAGGTAGAACTGACGATTTACGAAACGGCAAATCAGGGTACGGCGCTAGGAACGAGCATACTGCAAGGGAGATCCCCGACCGTAGCATTGGGCAAGTTTCTGCATGTGGTGGCGGTGACTGCTAAGTCTAATGGAAACAATCTGAATAGCGATCGCCTCTATGCTTACGACCTTCGATTTTCGTTCGACGACCCACAGCAAAGCCCAAAAACCTTACAACAAGCTTTGCGATCGATCGACTTTCCTACAGTCACCATGAGCTACTTCGCCCATCAAAAACCTACCTTTGTTCTGCCACCGCATCGTTTAGAAGATTTACGCATCGTCCAAGGTTCTTGCCGCAAACCGCACGGGGGTGGATATGATGCCTTACCAATTCTTGACAGCTTAATTGAGGATAGAGCAGCTCAACCTCAACACCGTCCCCACCAACTGTTTCTCACGGGCGATCAAATCTATGGCGATGACGTTGCCGAACCTTTTTTGTGGGTTGCTAGTCCTCTAGGCGATGCTCTCTTGGGTTGGGAAGAAAAGTTACCTGTGGGTTGGCGAGAACCCGATGATGTAGAGTATTATACACCGCAACAGCTACCTTTTGGACGACGAGCTGAAGTTGCCACCACTCACGCAGGTTTTACAGCTGGACTCCGCAACAAACGTGGTAAGGTCAACAGTCACTTACTGAGTTTAGGCGAGTACTATGCTTGCTATTTGCTAGCTTGGTCGCCGACATGCTGGCTGATGCAGATTCCCCCAGGAAAACAAATTAGCGATCGCCGCCAAATTAGCCGTCGTTGGGATCGAGAAGCACGGGCATTGCGGCAATTTATCCATACATTGTGGAAAGTCCGACGCGCTCTTGCCAATATTCCTACATACACAATTTTCGACGATCATGATGTCAGCGACGACTGGAACCTCAACCGCGCTTGGTGCTTGCGCGTTTTGGGACGACCTTTGGGACGTAGGACAGTACAAAATGCGCTGCTAGCCTATGCAATGTTTCAAGCATGGGGCAACACACCCGAACAATTTACCACAGGACAAGCGGGTGCAGAACTCCTGACTGCTGCTGTCGACTGGTCGTCATCGAGCGGGACTGACACTGTTGCCTACGATCGCATTGCTCGTTATGTCGGAATGCCCCTCATCGACGCGCAAACGAATCTACCAACTTTTATAGAGGATGGTACGGTATTAATCCTCAAACGACATCCAGAAGCGATCGCGTGGCACTATACAGTACGGAGTCATTGTCATGAAACGATCGTCTTAGATACACGGACGTGGCGAGGCTATCCCATCGAAGAAAAATCGAGCGCACCACCCATGCTACTGTGTCCGACTGCCTTCGAGCAACAACTGCGCCTACCGCTGCAACAATCGGCATCTGAAACCCAAATTCAACTCACTTTCGCGATCGCACCGACTAACGTATTTCATCTCCAAGCGATCGATTGGATTCACCATTGGCAATTGCGCCGTAACAAAGTCTTCGCCACAGATGTTGGCGATGCCTGGAACATCAATTTAGAAGCTCTCGCACAACTTTTGATCGTCCTATTCGAGCAACGCCGACAAGTTGTCGTCTTATCTGGAGACATTCACTACAGCTCGATGGTTCGCCTCACCCGTAAATCTAACTTAGGCGAATCTAACTCTGTTTTGACACAGCTAACTTGCAGTGCTTTGAAAAATGAAGAAACTCTGACGCGGATCGTTCACACCCGCTTAAAAGATTGGTTGCTTCCAGAACAAGTCCGCCATTGGAAAGGTTGGAGTAACCCACCAAACATGGTCGAACTTTCAGCGCCACAATCCCGCCGCGATCCCGACTCCCATCCATCGCATCCCCCTGATTGGAACTGTACCCTAGAATGGATACCGCGACAAAATGCTCGCACCCCCAGCTTTGGCAACGACGTAACTTGGCTAATTTCACCGAGAAAACAAGCGAATAGCAGCAAGCGTCATTGGCTTCAGTTCCTCTGTTTTTGGCAATCTCCCCTACTTCAAGAAGGACGAGAAGCGATCGGCAGAAACAATTTAGCTCTAGTACAATTCCAACTCGCAGAAACGACTCATTCCTACACAGCCATTCAAGACATATATTGGTTTTCTACCTGGCAACCAACCCAAATCGTCTACAGTCGCTTTAAAAGCCATCTCGCAGATCGCCCATCCCTACCAAACAAAGCATAACCTCACAACCGCTCCCATCTACTTCGCGCTCTTCTCTCTTTGCGACTTTGCGTCTAACGCCCTATCGGGCTTCGCTTCGCTGATGCGTGACATTAAACTCACCTAACTCATGATCGGAAAACCAAACTGTAAAACCCTTACTTCATCCCCAGATGCAACCGCAGTTTGCCCCACAGGAATCATTGCCAACCCATTAGCTTGAGCAAAATTAATCAAATTGCCAGAGTTAAGACTACCGCTAGCGGGCTGAAACTCAAAATAACCATCGATCAAATGCAACTGTCCCCAAATATAAGTTTCTCGCTTGCCATCAGAACTCAAATCTTGACGCGATCGCGCTTTGACGTAAACCGGTCCCCAATTGTCAGCCAGTCCCGACAACTTCCGTAAAGCAGGTTGAACGAATCGCCAAAAACATACCAAAGCCGAAACAGGATTACCTGGTAGCCCAAAATATAGAACTGGCTTCCGTTCGGTAGCATGAGCAGGAGAAAACTTCGCCACTGTCAGCGGCTTTCCGGGTTTCATCGCCACAGCTCGAACGTGCATTTCCGCCCCCAAAGCCGTTAAGATTTCCTCTACATAGTCGTAATCACCCACAGAAACGCCACCAGAAGATAACACCACATCAGCAGTCGCGATCGCTTTAGAAAATGCTTTTTGCAGCACTAAAGGGCGATCGGGAACGATACCCATTGGGATTGGTTCTGCCCCTGTTTGCGTCACCAAAGCCGTCAACGCATACTGATTTGAATCGACAAGTTGTCCGATTTCCAATGGAGTTTCAGGGTGAACTAGTTCATCTCCCGTCGAGATAATTGCCACGCGGGGACGGCGATAGACTTTCAATTGATTGCACTGTGCGGCTGCTAGCACGGCTATTTGAGCCGCCCGCAGCATGGTTCCTGGGGCTAATAAGGTTTTTCCCGCTTGATAGTAGGATGCCTGGTGGCGAACAAAGGCTTGAGGTTGAGGAGCTGTCAAAATAGTGACGCGATCGCCCTCTCGCTGCGTTTGTTCCTGCATCACCACAGTATCAGCCCCTTCTGGCATCACTGCACCCGTGAAAATTCGTGCTGCTTGCCCTGCCTTAATCAACTGCTGTGGCGATCGCCCCGCTGGAATTTCATCAACTATCTCCAAAACCACTGGCTGTTGTGAACTAGCATATTGTACGTCCTCATAACGCACTGCATAGCCATCCATCGCCGAATTATCCCAGTGAGGAAAGTCTAAATGACCGATCGCTGGTGCTGCCAATATCCGCTCGATGGCAATTAACAGAGAAACAAACTCTGCATCTCGTTGTTTGTCCAGGGGTTTCACCAAGTCTAAAATTGTTGCCTCCGCTTGGCTGACTGGCAGCATGGTTCTTAACTCCTCTTTTTATTCAAGGTTTATGGGTAATTGGTGAGTGGCTAGCGGCTAGTAGTTGGTGGTTAACTCCTCTCTAGTCACCAGCCACTAGTCACTAGTCACTGATAACTGACTTGCACAAACCTGATGAAATATATGATAATAAACGTTTGTGTTAAATTTTGGTAAGACCCCAGAGTTAGAAAAGCTATGGCTAAAGGTAAGGGTGTCCGTATTATTGTGACACTGGAATGCACTGAATGTCGCACGAATCCAGACAAGCGATCGGCAGGTGTGTCTCGATATACGACAATGAAAAACCGCCGCAATACTACAGCGCGGCTAGAACTGAAAAAATTCTGTACCCACTGCAACCGTCACACCGTCCATAAGGAAATTAAGTAAGCATGAGTTTCTACCGTCGTCGTTTATCTCCGATTAAGCCTCAAGACCCCATAGACTACAAAGATGTCGATTTGCTGCGGAAGTTTATTACCGAACGGGGCAAAATTCTTCCCCGTCGGCTCACAGGCTTAACCGCTAAGCAACAGAGAGATTTAACTGTAGCTATCAAGCGGGCGCGTTTATTGGCTTTGTTACCTTTCATCAATCCAGAAGGGTAAATTCTTGTCATGCGTCATTTGTCATTTGTAGAGAGATAGATTGCTGGTAGAGTTTGTAGCTGCGGGCAATTCATCTGCGTTTAAATTGACAAATCGAGTATTTTTGCAAATAGTTAGTTTATTTGTATACAAGACAAATGACTAAAGAAAATGAGTAGTAGAAATGTCAATCGCCAATGACAAATGACAATTGACAAATGACAATTGACAAAGGAATGCTAGTCGAATTTAGGGTGCAAGGCGATCGCCGTTTGGGAGTGGTAGACCGTCCAGATGGTAAAACTCGTTGGTTTGTCATAGACGATCGCGGTCAATCCCACAGCCTTGCCCCGCGCCAGTTTACTTACGAAATCCGAGGTCAGTCTTACAAACCCTCAGATATTGCCAATTTTTTAGCAGAAGTACAGCCCTATCTCGACCCATCTAGCTTAGAGGTAGCGTGGGAGTTGCTGATAGAAGCAGGAGAAAGCGCTACTCCAGCACAGATGGCAAACTTATTATTCTCCGACCAGAGCCAAGCTCTGTGTTATGCCGCTCACTATTTGCTTTCTGAAGATAAGATATATTTCAAGCAAAAGGGAGATGCTTACGAGCCTCGTTCTGCTAGCCAGGTAGCAGAACGGAAACACCAGCTTGAAGTAGAAGCAACAAGAGCGCGAGAACAGCAGGAATTTCTGTTGCGTACCGAACGAGCGCTGAAGGGAGAAGCCGTAGAATGGCAGCGATACGATCGCCAGCGCCTGGATGCGATCGCCAAGTATGCAATACTTTTAGTTGAAGGGACTCGTCAGGGATTAAATCCAGATGCCCTCGTACGAGCTTATCCGCCACCAGCGATCGTGACGGAGACTATGAGTACTTTGGGGCGTAACGCGACTCCCGTAACAGCATTTCAACTTTTGGTAGATTTGGGTCTGTGGAGTCCGCATGAAAACCTTCACTTGCGTCGCAGTCAAATCCCCGTAGAATTCTCAACCGAGGTTATATCAGTGGCGCAGCAGCGGTTAGAATTTCCACCCCCCGACCCAGACACTCAACGGCTGGACTTAACTCATTTGAAAGTTTACACGATCGACGACCAGAGTACGAGCGAAATTGACGACGGTGTAAGCTGGGAAGTCTTAGCTGATGGGCGAGAACGCTTGTGGATACATATTGCCGATCCGACTCGTTGGCTCATACCAGAGGATGAATTAGATCTAGAAGCGCGGCGGCGCGGTACGACCATGTACTTACCGACAGGTATGAGTTCCATGTTTCCAGTGGCACTGGCGACGGGACCCATGAGCTTAATACAGGGTCAGGTTTGCTGCGCTCTCAGTTTTGGTGTCATTTTGGATGCAGCAGGAGCAGTCCAAGAATATACCATCCATGCCAGTTTAATCAAACCGACCTATCGGCTGACCTATGAAGATGTCGATGAGATGTTGGATCTGGGCGTACAAGCCGAGCCAGAAATCGCCGCGATCGCTAACTGGGCGCGCTGTCGTCAAGCATGGCGACAGTCTCAGGGGGCAATTAGTATTAGTTTGCCAGAAACCGCGATTAAAGTTAAAGACGACGAAATTACAATTGAAGTCTTAAACGATTCTTCCTCCCGCCAACTGGTGGCGGAAATGATGATTTTGGCTGGAGAAGTTGCCGGACGCTACGGTCAAGCACATAATCTTGCCCTGCCATTTCGCGGTCAGCCGCAGCCCGAGTTACCCCCAGAAGAAGAGTTATTGCAACTCCCGGCTGGCTTCGTACGTGCCTGTGCTATGCGCCGTTGTATGCCTAAAAGTGAAATGAGTATTACCCCTTCCCGCCATGCTGGTTTGGGCTTGGAGATGTATACTCAGGCAACTTCTCCGATTCGTCGCTATAGCGATTTGCTGACCCATTTTCAACTCAAGGCGCACCTACGGGGTGAAACTCCACCGTTTTCAGCGGAAGCACTCCGTGAAGTGATGCAATCTGTGTTTGCCATGACTCAAGAGATGTCGTTAGTAGAAAGGCAGACCAATCGTTATTGGGGTTTAGAATACCTGCGCCGCCACTCTCAAGATGTGTGGCAGGCAATCGTTTTAATGTGGTTGCGGGAAGATTCGCGCTTGGCGCTGATCTTGATTGAAGATTTAGGGCTTCAGCTACCGATGACATTTAAACGTGGGGTCAGCTTGGGCGAACAAATTTTAATTAAAGTTGCCTACGTCGATCCGCGTCAAGATACGATTCAGTTTCAAGAAGTGTCCTATTCTGAGGCTGTGGCTGCGAATTGACACAGGAAGGTGGGCAATGCCCACCCGACGCTTGAACTGACCTTTTCTATAAAATTAGGGTCTTGACAGTAGCGATCGCTGCTGCAACACTACTAACAAAATAAATATTATTTACTGATAATTTTTGCCAGAAATTTTGACTTTCTATTTCAGAATTTAACAGAATCACTGGCTTATTTGCTTTCAAAGCTAAAGCAATTTCTGATATTGTACCTGCACCCGTACCGCAGGTGATAATAACATCACTAGAAAGAACGTTAATATTATTACGAGCATTTCCCATCCCCGTTGCGATCGCGATATCTACCGCTTCAGAAGCATCATGGCGATCGCTACCAGGCAAGATTCCAACTGTTAAGCCATTTGCAGATTTTGCTCCCCGACTAGCCGCGTCCATCACGCCTACGTTTCTCCCACCAGTAAGCAATACCCATCCTTGTTGGGCGATCGCTTTACCTAATTCATAGGCAGAGGTACAGTCTATGACTGTGGCATTTTCTCCAGCTCCCATAACCCCGATCGCAATTTTTCTCATAATTACAACAACCTTCTGCTTCCTGTTTTCTGCCGTACTTATCTACTTTATTAAGAGTTCGATCGACCTCGCGCGCAGTTGTTCCACATTTAATTCAGCTACAGGCAGCAGTTATAAGTTTTGCTGTAACTAGATTTTCCCTCTTTGACTTCTAACTTTTAACTTTTGACTTGCTAAACAATCTAGAGTATTTCCCTAGCGGGAGGCGATCGGTTTACCCGAGCGGGCAAAATAGAGAAGACAGTGCAGTGAAAGCATCAATTGCACATCATTAAAATTATGAAAGACCTATTCTGCCAGCTTGATTCTAGAAAAAAGCAAGTTCTGATTGTCGATGACTTGCTCGACAACTGTTTGCTTTTGGCAACAATATTAGAAGCAGAGGGGTATGAGGTTGATACCACAGACTGTGGATATAAAGCCATTGCAAAAATCGAAGCAAATCCACCAGATTTGGTTTTATTAGATGTAATGATGCCAAACATCGATGGATATGAAGTCGCGCAGTGGATCTCGCAAAATCAACCTTCAGTCTCGATCGTGCTAGTTACGGCTTATGACACTTTGCCCCAATTAGACCCAAGAAAGGTCAAAATTGACGGCTTCATTCGCAAGCCAATAGATTTAGATGAAGTTTTGCTAAAAGTTGAAACACTTTTGGCAACCAAACAAGAGCAGGCAAAAACACAAAATTTTACAAAGATAATTCCGATTTATTCCCGAACTGATAAAAGAATACTGCTCAAGAAAAATGAAGCAGTAGACAGGAAGAGTTTCAGCCGATACGATTATTAATGCTCCATGTAAAGACGCAAAATCTTGTGTCTTTACATGTTATCTCTCGTCACACTACGTTAAATTCTAAATCTCTTTGCCCCACAATAGAAGGCTGACCAACTGTCAATTCCATTTGGTCAGCATGAACTGTCAACCAAGGTTGACCGAGATTTAATCCCCCAAAAGGACTTTCTGGGGGAATTTCTAATTGGGAACTCACTAATCCTAAACGAGCCTTTAATTGAGCGGGAAACAGGAGTAGATTAGAGTTTAGACTACTAAAGCTAGATGCACCCAAGGGTATTGGCAGACCAAAGTTCTGCTGATGGTACTTCAGACAGCAAAGAATGCGATCGCCTTGCCTCACAGTCACGTTACGGTCTGTCCAGGTAAAATCAGCTATTTCCTTTGGTAATCCCCAAATCTCGCGACCACCCGCTACAGAATCAGGGTTATCTACATAAATGTGAGAAACCCAACCGCCAATTTCTCCACCATAGCTGACAAAACCAGCAACAACGATTAACTCGCTGTATTCCAGCACGGAACCAGCACCATAGTTAGATAAATAGACACCGCCAACGGTTTTTCCAGGAAAGACAGAAACAAGATTTAATTCTGAAGGAATTAGGGGACGCACGCGATCGCACTCCAAAAGTTGCAGAGTTTGATAGGCGTAGCCTTGAAGCGTCCAGGGTGCTTGAGGGTAAGACATAACAGTGACCAGTGACCAGTTGTCAGTGTAGAGACGTTACATGTAACGTCTGTACAAAGTTATCAGTTGCAACTACCAATTACCAATTACCACAAGATAAAAAATCCCCACCTAGCTCGATACTAGTATGGGGACGATCGATTATTTTGACTTTTGACTTTTAACTTTTGACTTGTTTACTTGCTTTCGGTGAAGTCAGCGTCGATTACGTCGTCGCCACCAGGTGCGGAGGTAGAACCACCTTCGCCAGCACCAGGATCGGCTCCACCAGGCGCAGCACCACCAGCTTGTTGATAGAGGTTAGTACCGATCGCGTAGAGTGTTTGTTGCAGTTCTGGCATTACCCGTTGGATCGCTTCGTCATCTTCTTTGTTGACGGCTTCCCGCAGGTCTTTAATTAAACCTTCAACCTTAGTGCGATCGCTCGCTGGAACTTTATCACCCAAGTCTTTCAACTGCTTCTCGGCTTGGTATGACAGAGAGTCAGCTTGGTTCTTGCGATCGACTTTCTCGCGGCGGTCTTTGTCAGTCGAGGCGTTTCTTTCAGCTTCCGTCACCATGCGCTCGACTTCATTCTTATCGAGAGTAGAAGCGCCAGTGATGCTGATTGACTGCTCCTTACCGCTACCCTTATCCTTTGCGGTAACGTTGAGGATACCGTTAGCGTCAATATCGAAAGTAACTTCGATTTGCGGTACGCCACGGGGTGCGGGAGGAATGCCATCTAAACGGAAGGTTCCCAAGCTCTTATTGTCATTGGACATCTCCCGTTCGCCTTGTAGAACGTGAATTTCTACATTCGTTTGACCGTCTACAGCGGTGGAGAAGACTTCTGATTTCTTGGTAGGAATCGTGGTGTTGCGAGGAATGATCCTTGTCATCACACCACCAAGGGTTTCTACACCCAGCGACAGCGGCGATACGTCTAGCAACAGAATGCCTGTAACGTCACCTGCTAGTACGCCAGCTTGGATCGCTGCACCAACTGCTACCACTTCATCAGGGTTGACGCTTTGGTTAGGATCTCTACCCAAAACCCGCTTGACAACTTCTTGTACGGCAGGAATACGGGTAGAACCACCAACTAAGACAACTTCATTGATAGCACTCTTGTCTAGCTTGGCATCGCGCATCGCATTTTCTACAGGAACGCGACAGCGATCGATCAAGTCCGAGCAGAGTTCTTCAAACTTAGCACGGGTGAGCGTCATATCCAGGTGTTTTGGACCATCCTGGGTTGCGGTGATAAATGGCAGGTTGATTTCTGCTTGAGTGACGCTAGATAGCTCGATCTTGGCTTTTTCTGCGGCTTCGGTTAAGCGTTGCAGTGCTTGTCTGTCTTTACGCAGGTCGATGCCTTCAGTTCTTCTAAATTCTTCAGCTAGGTAATCAACAATTTTCTTGTCGAAGTCGTCACCACCTAAGTGAGTATCTCCAGAAGTGGCTAGTACCTCAAATACGCCATCGCCTACCTCTAGAATCGATACGTCAAACGTACCACCACCCAAGTCAAACACTAAGATGGTTTCGTTGCTCTTTTTGTCAAATCCGTAGGCAAGCGAAGCAGCAGTAGGCTCGTTGATAATCCGCAGTACTTCGATCCCAGCGATTTTACCAGCGTCTTTGGTAGCTTGACGCTGAGAGTCGTTGAAGTAAGCAGGTACGGTGATAACCGCTTGAGTCACCGTTTCGCCGAGATACTTGCTAGCATCTTCTACCAGCTTGCGCAGGACTTGAGCGGAAATTTCTTCTGGAGCAAACTGCTTGCCAGCCGCAGGACAATCGAGTTTGACATTACCACTGCTATCCCGCAAGACTTTGTAGGACACTTCAGTGGTTTCGTGGGTGACTTCCTCATGTTTGCGTCCGATGAAACGCTTGACAGAGTAAAAAGTATTCTCTGGGTTCATCACCGCTTGACGCTTAGCGATTTGACCCACCAAGCGATCGCCATTCTTGGCATAAGCTACTACAGAAGGCGTTGTGCGAAATCCCTCAGCGTTGGCAATTACAGTAGGCTTACCACCTTCCATCACTGCCACGCAAGAGTTTGTCGTACCTAAGTCAATTCCAACTACTTTTGCCATCGGAGGTTCTGGCTCCCTAACACTAACTACTAAAAACGATTGAATACACTACAGCTAAAAGTTGAACTAGCAGCGCTCCAGCTTCAATACAATGTTTTTGTCTTTTTGTACTGATCTATATACTGATTGTGGGTAGCTACTTGATGAAGGGTGGTTTGCCGAACAAGTGTAAGGACGGTTGGTTTGCGATCGAGCTTGTCGCTTGCGCTTGTAGCTTGTCATGCCGTTTGCCACTGTTCAACCCCTAACATAGCTGCTGTATGCTTTCACTGTGTCTAATGTAGTGAACTCAAGGCTTGGTGGTTATAGGGTGAACCGTAATCGGTTGGGTGTGTTTGCCGTCAAAACTGTTATTCCACTACAATTACAGCAGCTCCGTTAATTTTGCCGCTACGCAGGGCATCTAAAGCTTCATTTGCTTGCACTAAGGGAAAAGGCTGGACTTCAGTCCGAATTGGCACCTGCGGAGCTAAAGCCAGAAATTCTTCCCCATCACGGCGCGTCAAATTAGCAACGGATCGCAATACTCTTTCTTCCCATAAAATTTCATAAGGAAAGGCAGGAATATTACTCATGTGAATTCCCGCACAGACAACCACACCCCCCTTAACCACCGCACGTAAAGCAGTCGGAACCAAAGAACCAATCGGGGCAAAAATAATTGCTGCATCTAAAGGGACTGGTGGTAAATCTTCTGAACATCCAGCCCAGACAGCACCTAAATTTAGAGCAAATTCCTGCCCTTTTACGTCTCCCGCACGAGTAAAAGCATACACTTCTCGCCCTTGGTAGCGAGCGAGTTGAATCAAAATATGGGCGGCTGCACCAAAACCATAAAAACCAATTTTTTCTGCGTCCTCTGCCATTCTATAGGAGCGATAACCGATGAGTCCGGCACACAACAGCGGTGCAGCTTGCAAGTCGGGATAGCCTTCAGGAATAGGAAAGCAGAATTGGGCATCGGCTACAGCATATTCGGCATAACCACCATCAATTTGATATCCCGTAAACTGGGCGTAGTCGCATAAGTTTTCGCGTCCACTCAGGCAATAACGACAGCAGTTACAAGTATGCCCTAGCCACGGAACGCCGACGCGATTACCGATTTGAAATTGTTGCACCTGTTCCCCTACAGCAGCAACGGTACCAACAATTTGATGTCCCAGTATGAGGGGAAGTTTGGGTTGCGTTAATTCTCCATCAACGATATGCAAGTCAGTGCGACAGACACCGCAAGCCCGAACCCGAATCAGCACTTGTTGCGAATTAGGCTGTGGTATTGGTCGTTCTGCTACTCGTAGCAGTTTACCCTGTGCCTCTAGTATCATTGCTCGCATAGAACAGTTATCAGTTATCAGTTATCAGTTATCAGTTATCAGTTATCGATGACTAATAATCATTAACTAACAACCAATAACCCTCTATTTACTGTTTTATACTATAGAAATGTGAAATATTGTATTTGTATAAATAACTTGCGATCGCACAAGATTTTAGAAGTAAAGTTCAAGCGTAGGGTGGGCATTGCCCACCACTCTATTTATTTCTTCTGAATTGCTAGCGAGGCAGCGTAAGCAATTTCATCTGTAGCTGGATCGTCGGTAGAAGGAACTCTATACTCTGCTTCAACAATTTGTATGTCTTTCTGTGTCAGAGTAATTGTAGCAATACCGCGATCGTTTACTGGTACTTCTTTCCCTTCATATTCTACAGTTACATCTGTTACGGGTTTGCCTTCAAACAAGACTTGCACGCGCAATGAGCCACCTGCACCAACATCAAACGGCTCTTGCAAAGGTACAATTTCCATTTTCATTCCAAATGGTTGGGTGGCTAAACCCGTAGGCTGGAAAAAAGATTTGGTGTATTTGTATGTGTGAGTAACTTCAGTCGCTTCGTTGTTAGCTGCTAAAGCATCTGGTCGGAAAACATTTGTGTATTCATCGTCATTAGAAACAATGAAGTAACCGTTGTTATTGACGGCAGTAATGACAGCAATATCTCCTGGGGAAACTAGGGTTACACCTTCATATTTTCTTTTAACTTCTAGCGGCTGAGGAAATCCATAACTATTGTAAGCCGTAGCTTCTTGAAATTTGATTGAATCGTATGCTTCTGGTTTATCCTCCTCTGGATGTCCGTATAAAACTTCGTACTCTCCTTGCTTTTCGCCCTTGATTACCCAGATAACGTGGGCGAAAACTGGCTGACTAATTAATGGTAAAATTGTCAGAGCTAGCATCAATGCGCTTAGTTGTTTCCTCACAATCGCTTCCTCATTTAGTAATTCATAAATTACTATTTCTTACTGCGGAAATACTTGAACATCTGCACAGGTATCGAGTAAAAAATTAGTAACTATTAGATAGTTTCAGTAAACTTTTTTTATTGAGAAAAAACAATGCCCCATCTGGGCATCCACACGAAAATTTTATTAAAATAAAGTAAATTTTGAGCGGGATCTTATGCAATATCAATAGCGCAACTACACTATTACGTGCTGCTTGAAAATAGTAAAATACAAAACGATAAACAAAGCAAAATTATTTAATGCGAAAATGATAGAGTTCTCATTAGAGCAGAAGGTTAAATAAAAAGTTGGAAGTCGTTCTTTAAATAGATTTATTAAATATAAAATACGATATTTCCTCCCTTAGAGTGATGTCAGAAAGTTAATGCATTCTCAAGAGTTTGAATAACGGTCGATCGCAACCAATCTTTCGGCTGATGTCTCACTTCTCGAACTTAATTACATTAATTAATAAAAGTTCAAGATTAATAATTTAAACTCGATATTTTTCCTAGCTTCGATGGATTTGAGCGGAAAAACGAGTCATATAAAGGAGACACAGTGACAAAACTCAAGCCGATCGCGCAACAAGTTGTGGCAATTGTTGGTGCATCTAGTGGAATTGGAAGAGAAACAGCATTAAAGTTTGCTGCAAAAGGTGCAAAAGTTATCGTGGCAGCCCGTAGCGAACCAGGGTTGCTCTCCTTAGTAGAAGAAATCGAAGCGGCAAAAGGGGAGGCGACTTATATTCTGGCGGATGTTAGCGACTTTCAACAAGTCAAAGCGATCGCAGATAAAGCAGTAGCAACCTACGGCAGACTCGATACTTGGGTTCATGCGGCTGCTACAGGTATTCTTGCCCCGTTTGAACAAATTACGCCAGAAGAATTCAAACGTGTCATTGACGTTGTATTGATGGGACAAGTGTATGGCGCAATGGCAGCTCTACCATATTTAAAGCAAGAAGGACGGGGGGCGCTAATTCATATTTCTTCATTAGAAGGTAGGCGATCGCTCCCTTTGCAAAGTCCTTATTCGTCAGCTAAGCACGGCTTAGAAGGCTTTCTCGAATCTCTGCGCGTCGAATTACAACACGAAAACATCCCTATCAGCGTCACCAGTATCCTACCTGCTGTGATCAATACTCCCTACTACAACAAAGTCAAAACCAAACTGGGAGTAAAACCCACGGGTATACCTCCTTACTACCAGCCGAGCCTGGTTGCCGATGCCATCCTCTACGCTGCCGAACATCCCACCCGTGACTACATTGTAGGAGATGTAGGTAGAGTCCTAGATCTGCTGCAACGGCTATCACCATCTCTAGTAGATACTCTTCTGGTACTGGTAGGTTTTCAAGGACAACGTACTAAGGAAGTGAAGTCAGAAGATGCACCTAACAACGTCTTTGCCCCGATTACAGGCTACGACAAAGTCGAAGGCGATTTTCGCCACTGGACGATTCCCAGTTTTACCGAGTGGCTAGAGAAAATTTTGCCTTAAATGTAGAGAGGTTACATGCAACGTCTCTACATTTAACGTCTCTACAACGTAATCTCTACCCTGTGCTTTGGCACTTTAATTCTCGCGAAAGAGACAAAGCCAAAGCAAATTCAGATATCTTCATAAAAACGCGAACAATAGTAGAGACGTTACATGTAACGCCTCTACCGCGATCGCAACGAAAATTTGGAGGGTAAAAAATATGATTAACGATCCAGCCAGACCACCAAAAGAAGACTCGCGGGAACCCGAAGCTGCTGTGAGTCCGACACAACAAGAAGACCCAAGAGCAGCCGAACCTGGTAGAGGTGCGCCAGGAAACGACCACATTGGCGTACAAACCGCTCAAACTACAGCGGTTAATGCACCTGATGCGGTGATTCCAGCTAATACTCCAACCGAACAGAGCAAACAACAACTCGAAGCCTTTAAGCAACAGGAAGAGGAAGAGGGCGAGGGCTTTACGACCACAGATGGTTATGTTGTTGATGAGTCTGGAAGGCTTGATAACTTCGCGATCGAACCACCAATGTATGTGGAGGGTGAAGAACCTCCTACGAAACGATAACAGTTTTTAGGGAGCAGGGAGCAGGGAGCAGGGAACAGGAAAAATGACTTATGACTTGTGCCTTGTAACTTGTAACTTGTCCTTCCCTTACCCATAAGTTTGCATTTTTCTCGCTAAAAATGGGCAGACTATGAATAACAATTTATAGATATGCTGCCTTAAAACAGTGCCAGAGAAAGAACCACAGCAAACTCAGCATTGGCTGGAGATCGAAGATAACGCAGGTAAGCGCGTAGTCGTTTTGGAGGCTGCCACCTGCACTCTGGGGCGTGACTCTTCTAACTCGATTGTATTGCAGTCTAAGCTTGTCTCTCGCCAGCACGCGATCTTGTTGCGCGTCACAACTCCTGGTACTGCCAACCATTTTTTTCGCATCATTGACGGTAATTTACAAGGCAAGCCCAGCACGAATGGCATTCGCATCAATAAAAAATCTTGTTTCTCGCACGACCTCAAACATGGCGATGAAATTGAATTTGCCGGAGATGTAAGTGCTACTTACTACTGCAATAGCGATCGCGAATCTGATTCTAGTGGACTAAATTCTAGCTCCCATCACAGCCCACCCACGCAAATTGTTGAAAATATTGAGTTTGCTAATTCTAAAGAGTCAGTACTCGTTCGCTTGGCTTCCTTTCCCGAACTCATATCAAATCCAATCTTAGAGTTCGATCTCACTGGCGATATTACTTACATTAACCCCGCTGCTGTGGCTCAATTTCCCGATCTGCGGGAAGTGAAACTCCAGCATTCAATTATGGCTGGAATTGTAGAAAGAGTACAAGACGATCGCGACACGTTTTTTGTTCGTGAAATAGAAGTTCTTGACAAAATTTTCGAGCAATCCGTCCACTACTTACCTGAAAATGAGCTGGTCAGAAGCTATATCGTCGATATTACCGCGCGCAAGCACACCGAGCTAGCACTGCGAGAAAGCGAAACTAAAAACCGGGCTTTGCTCAAGGCAATCCCCGACTTGATCTTGCGGATCGGTGCGGATGGAACGTATCTGGACTACATACCAGCTAAAGACAGCGAGTTTTCTGCCACCAGCAGTCAAATGATTGGTAAGAACGAGTACGACGTGTTACCAATGGAAGTCGCCGAACAAAGAATGCGCTACGTCCATGCTGCTTTAGAGACAGGTAAACCCCAGCTTTTTGAGTACCAACTACAGGTTAACGATAGAATTCGCGTGGAAGAAGCACGCATCGTTGTTAGCGGCGATCGCGAAGTACTAGCTATCATCCGAGATATTACAGAGCGCAAGCGGGTAGAAACTTTATTACAACAAGCATACGACGAACTAGAGCTGAGAGTAGAACAGCGCACGGCAGAATTAAGATTAGCCAACGAGCAACTACGCAGAGAAATTACCGAACGACAGAGGGTAGAAGAGGCTTTGCGTTCCAGTGTCGCTACCAATCGCGCCCTGCTGAATGCAATTCCCGACTCCATGTTTCGCCTCAGTCAAGATGGCACTCTCCTCAACTACAAAGCAGCAAAGGATGATTGGCTGATTGCTTCTCACACTGAGCCAGTTGGCAAAAAACTCTCTGACCTATTTGTACCAGAGATCGCTCGACCATTAGTAGAATGTGTCGAGCAAGCGATCGGTACTGGTGAAATTCAAATATATGAATATAGATTGACAATAGCAGAGCAATCGCGAGATTACGAAGCACGAATTGCTTTAAGCGAAGAAGACGAAGTAATGGCGATCGTGCGCGACATCACCGAACGAAAAGGAGCAGAAGCAGAAATTAGACAAGCCCTAGCAAGAGAAAAAGAACTGAACGAACTCAAATCTCGCTTCGTCACGATGGCATCCCACGAATTCCGCACGCCATTAACGACTATTTTATCTTCAGCAGAGTTATTAGAAGATTACAGTTCCAAGTGGACAGAAGAGAAAAAACGCCATCATTTTCAACGCATCATTACCGCTGTCAAACACATGACTGGTTTGCTGGATGATGTCCTCTTAATTGGCAAAGCAGACGCAGGTAAACTCGAATTCAATCCATCATCCATAGATCCGATCGAATTTTGCCGCGAACTGGTTGAAGGGATACAAATCACAACCACCGCTCATAAAATTCTTCTGCGCACGCAGGGAGAGATTATCAATGCTTGTATGGATGAAAAGCTGTTGCGACAGGTACTAGGAAATTTACTCTCTAATGCAATTAAGTATTCACCTAATGGTGGAAGTATTTATTTCGACATTATTTCAAGGGAAGGAGCAGCAATCTTCCGAATTCAAGACGAAGGCATCGGCATTCCGATGGGCGATCGCGATCGACTCTTCCATTCTTTCCACAGAGCTAGCAACGTCGGTAATATCTCTGGTACGGGATTGGGGCTTGCTATTGTCAAAAAATCTGTCGATGCTCACGGCGGTCAAATTTACGTGAAAAGCGAAGTCGGAGTCGGCACGATCTTTATGGTGAAAATACCGCTTTGTTAGAAATAAGGGGCGAGGAGTCAGGAGCGAGGAGTAAGGGAATTTTAGATTTTGGATGCGTGGATGCGGGATTCTTTCTTTGCACACCTGCTTCCTTGTCCCCCTAGTCTCCCTTGTCCCCCTTGTCCCCCTAGTCTCCTCCTTCCTCTCACTCCTCACTCCTCGCTCCTTATCAGGGTGGCTACTACGCCTTTGGCATTACGGCTATTACCAATGCAGAGTTGTACTTGGGAAGGATACATTAACGGAAGAAACTACATAAAAGTTTATGTAGAGAGGGTGAAAGTGAAAACCTCTTCACCTTTTCAAACAGCTCGGTAGAGGAAAGCCCGTTATGTTTGAGCATTTCACTGATAAAGCAATTAAAGCAGTTATGCTTGCCCAGGAAGAAGCACGTCGCCTGGGTCACAATTTGGTAGGAACCGAGCAAATTTTATTAGGCTTGATTGGAGAAGGCACGGGAATTGCAGCAAAAGTATTAACCGAGCTGGGAGTGACCCTTCAAGCAGCCCGCGCCGAAGTGGAAAAAATTATCGGTAGAGGAAATCGTCCAGCGATGGCTGAAATTCCCTTTACACCAAAAGTCAAGCGCGTATTCGAGCAAGCTTTCACAGAAGCACGCACTTTGGGGCATAATTACATCGGTCCAGAACACGTGTTGTTAGGTTTGCTCCAAGAGGGAGAAGGTGTCGCTGGAAAAGTCTTGCAAAACTTGGGGGTCGATCTAGACGAAGCCCGTGGTAACACGATTCGCAAGTTGGGTGAAGTTGCAACTGTTGCTAGTGCTGGTAGACAAGGACGCAAGGGTTTTGGCACAGCC
Organism: Chroococcidiopsis sp. CCALA 051; assembly: GCF_003015105.1. Classification (NCBI taxonomy): domain Bacteria; kingdom Bacillati; phylum Cyanobacteriota; class Cyanophyceae; order Chroococcidiopsidales; family Chroococcidiopsidaceae; genus Chroococcidiopsis; species Chroococcidiopsis sp. CCALA 051. The sequence goes on from NZ_PYCI01000023.1 coordinate 26,451, forward strand.
CCCAGTAAAACTTCGACGTTGGATGAGTTTGGGACGAATTTAACGAAGCTAGCGGCGGAAGGTAAGCTAGATCCTGTCGTCGGTCGTGAAAAAGAAGTTCAACGAGCCGTGCAAATTTTAGGTCGGCGCACGAAGAATAACCCCGTATTGATTGGCGAACCTGGTGTTGGTAAAACCGCGATCGCGGAAGGCTTAGCGCAGCGCATTGCTAACAACGACGTACCTGATACTCTCATAGACAAGCAGCTATACAGTCTTGACATGGGTTCGTTAGTTGCCGGAACTCGCTATCGCGGTGACTTTGAAGAGCGGATCAAATCTGTTTTGGATGAAGTGCGATCGAATAGCAGTGTTATCCTATTTATCGACGAAATCCATACTTTAATTGGCGTAGGTGGTGTCGAAGGCGGAATCGATGCGGCAAATATGCTCAAACCTGCCTTAGCTAGAGGCGAGTTGCAGTGCATGGGAGCTACTACCCTTGATGAGTACCGCAAGCACATCGAACGGGATGCAGCACTAGAAAGGCGTTTTCAGCCAGTGATGGTAGATGAACCTAGTGTTGTCGAGACAATCGAGATTTTGTTTGGATTGCGCGATCGCTACGAGCAACACCACAAAGTTAAAATGTCAGATCTAGCTTTGGCTGCTGCTGCTCAACTGTCCGATCGCTACATTAGCGATCGCTTCTTACCCGATAAGGCGATCGATTTGATCGATGAAGCAGGTTCTCGCGTCCGCTTCCGCAACTCGAAGCAGTCTCCCGAAACCCAAGCACTCAAGCAAGAATTGGTGCAGGTCACGAAAGAGAAAGAAGCCGCAGTCTCGGCACAAGATTTTGACAATGCTGGTAAATTACGCGATCGCGAGTTGGAAATCGAGCAACAGTTAAAGGCGATCGCTGAAAATAGAAAGCAAGAAATCGAAAACGCTAGCGTTCCTGTAGTAGACGAAGAAGACATTGCTCAAATTGTCGCTGCTTGGACGGGCGTACCAGTCAGCAAGCTGACGGAATCCGAATCAGAGTTGCTGTTGCACTTAGAAGATACTCTGCACCAGCGTCTAATCGGACAAGAAGAAGCTGTTACAGCTGTTTCTAAAGCTATCCGTAGAGCGCGAGTTGGATTGAAGAATCCCGACCGTCCGATCGCTAGCTTTATCTTTTCTGGTCCTACTGGTGTAGGTAAGACGGAGTTAGCCAAATCCCTTGCTGCATACTTCTTCGGCTCTGAAGAAGCGATGATTCGCTTGGATATGTCGGAATTCATGGAACGGCATACTGTTTCTAAGCTCATCGGTTCGCCTCCTGGTTACGTTGGCTACGACGAAGGTGGACAACTAACGGAAGCCGTGCGCCGCAAACCATACACAGTGTTGCTATTCGATGAAATTGAGAAAGCACACCCCGACGTGTTTAACATGCTGTTGCAAATCATGGATGACGGTCGTTTGACTGATGCCAAGGGGCGCACGGTAGACTTTAAAAACACGCTGATTATTCTCACCTCTAATATTGGTTCGAGAGTCATTGAAAAAGGTGGCGGTGGGATTGGGTTTGAATTGGGTGGCGATCGCGCTGACGCACAATACGATCGCGTTCGCAACTTAGTCCAAGAAGAACTCAAGCAACATTTCCGTCCTGAGTTTCTCAACCGCCTTGATGAGATTATCGTCTTCCGTCAACTCAACAAGAATGAAGTCAAGCAAATTGCTGACATCATGCTTCAAGAGATCTCTAGCCGCTTGACCGAGCGTTCTATTACCTTGAAAGTGACAGAGCGTTTTAAAGATAAAGTTGTCGATGAAGGCTACAATCCCAGCTACGGTGCTAGACCGTTACGTAGAGCAATGATGCGGCTGTTGGAAGATTCTTTAGCCGAAGCTATGTTATCCGGTCGCATTAACGATGGCGACACAGCTTTAGTTGATGTTGATGCTGACGGTCAAGTCCAAGTCACCAAAGTAGAAGCGAAAGAATTGATGCTGTCTTCTGCTAGCTAGAATGTTTTTGAATAAACCATAAATGTAGGGTGGGCAATGCCCACCCTACTTTGTACTATGAGAGCAAAAATTGAGGATACAGTCCTGTTTCTCCACCGCGAGGACGTACCGACTTATAAAAAAGGCGGTTCTGTGGTTCGCAACAGCTATTTCTGGGCGCTGCGTTCTATTGCTGGTAGATCGGTGCGCGATCGCGATTGGGAATATGAATCAGAAGTTTGGTTTGCTCTGACGCGAATGCTACTATCCTTCAGTGAATCGGGTTATCTCGGTTTGCGAGAAACCATCCTCGAATTTCCCCCGACTCAAGAAAAAATTCCTGAGATCCTACGTCCTGTTGCTACTTGGGAGTGAGCGGTTGTCAGTTGTCGTAGGGGCGGGTTTTGAGGGAAAATTTCGGGTCGCCAGCGGTGAATCGTTGGCTAAACCCGCCCGTACAAGAGTTGGGAGGAACTGCAAATCACTCTGTTGCTGACTCGTAGCTAATTTGGTCGGATTGGCAATTGTGCGGTTCGACGCGGATAGCGACTCTGACCGAACCGTATCGGTCTCGTAACCGTGCTTCTACTTCTTCGGCTATGTAGTGGGCGGTTTCGATGTCAGAAGAGTAGATGACTAAATGCATCTCGATAAAAACTTGCCGACCGACTACGCCACGGGAGGCGATATCGTGACAGTTGATGACTCCAGGTACGGACATGGCGATCGCGTGAATTTCTTCAGGCGCGATCGCGATTTCATCGACTAACCAAGGTAAATTTTCTTTCAGAACTTCCCAGCTACTGCTAAATACTAAAAAAGCGACGGGAAAAGCCAAAATTACATCAAGCCACGGTAGTAGAGGAATACCCGATTCCTGTCCCTGCCAAACGCCAATTAATCCCGTCAATACCGTGAGCGTAATCCACCCATCGCTCATCGTATGTTTGGCATCAGCAATCAAAATCGGACTGCCCAATCGTTGTCCTTCACCATCCTCGTAATAGGCAAGAAAAATATTCACGCCCAATACGATCAGCAACAACCACAATTCTGGTGCAGAAACCTTAACTAACTCTGCACCTTTAAGCATTCGCTCTATAGCTGTTTGTAAAATTTCAAAACCTGCAATGCTAATAAAACCCGCGATTCCCAAAGCTCCTATCGCTTCAAATTTTTGATGTCCGTAAGGATGATCGCGATCCGGTTCTGGTGAAGATAGGTTATTGGCAACTAGCCCCAAAATGTTGTTACTACTATCTGTCACGCTATGTAAAGCATCCGAAAACAAGCTGAGAGAACCAGTCCACCAAGCCAGGATTGCTTTGAGTATTGTCACACTCAAATTCAGCAGTAGGGTAACGAGCAATACCTTCCGCACTGCTACACGGTTATCATTTCCCATACCATTCCATCTTATTTGCTCTTAAGTAGTTGTTTTTTGTGGTCTTAATTGACACATGGCAATACAAAATTACTAGATAATAAAAGACTGCTATTGTCTAGTTTTACTTATTAGCTCAAATCACCCATTTTTAACCTACGATACGTTGTTATTCCCCAACTTGAATGATATGGTTTAAATTCTCTCAGGGTAAAGTCAACTTTTACATACTATTACAACAATCAGTCTGGCTTATTGAAAAAGATTGTTGTTTAGCTCCGATTCTAAGGCTAAATCTAACAGCGATCGCACCGCTTTAATAAGTAGAGCTTTTCAGAATCGTGAATTAAATTCAATTACGATAATTGGCTGTAATCGTAGTTGGTTGCTAGTGTTGGTAAAAAAAGTGATGCGTGATGCGTGAGAAGAAGTTACTACCGCTCGCTGATAACTGTGTAGAGACGTTACATGTAACGTCTCTACAGTGACAACCGATCGCTGCTCCCTAAGATGCCGAATCAAAGCTAATACTGTTTGACTTGTATTCAGGTGGCTCAACGTGAATTAAAACCCGCACGGGGCTAAATTTCTCTTCCAGCTTGGCTTCTACGGCTTCAGTGATCCGATGGGCAGTATCCACATCAACAGCATCGACAATTAAGTGCATTTCAATAAAGACTTGTCGCCCTAGTAAACCACGGGAGGCGATATCGTGACAGTTAACTACCCCAGGTACGGATAAGGCGATCGCGTGGATTGCTTCGGGGGCGATCGCGATTTCATCGACCAACCAAGGTAAATTTTCTCTAATCACCTGCCAACCACTCCAAAACACTAATAAGGCTACGGGAAATGCCAAAATTATGTCTAACCATTGGAGTTGAGGCAGATTTAAAACTCGTCCCTGCCAAATACCAATCAATCCTACTAACACGGTAATCGTCACCCAGACATCGCTCATAGTGTGTTTAGCATCGGCAATCAAAATCGGACTGCCTACCCTTTGACCCTCGCGACGTTCGTAAAAGGTCACGAAAATATTCACTCCCAAGACAATCAGTAGCAACCACAACTCTGATTCAGTAATTTTTACTGGCTGAAGCCCACTAAAAATTCGCTCGATCGCTCCTTGTAAAATTTCAAAGCAAGCAATGCCCAAAAAGGCAGCTATACCTAAAGCTCCTACAGCTTCAAATTTTTGATGCCCGTAGGGATGATCTCGATCTGGTCTGGGAGAAGAAAAGCGGCTGGTAATTAATCCCAAAACGTTATTGGCGCTATCCGTGATGCTATGCAAGGCATCGGCTAATAAACTGAGCGAACCCGTCCACCAACCTATTGTGGCTTTCAACGTCATCACAAATAAGTTGAGCAATAAAGTTATCAGTAAAACCTTACGAACTACAGAACGATTGTCTAAAATCATATCTAAAAAAGCTGAATTTTAAATACCAAATTCGGAGTCACAAACAATTGAATTATAGGAAATAATCTTTTAGTTTGTGGTTTTTATATAGAATTGAGACAATAAAAAAAATTGGTAAACTGTATACTTAATGAATAGAATTAGCAGTTAATTCTAGATTTTTTCGGATTGTTTTGAAAAATGTTCTTATTAGGGATAAATCAAAATAGCTCCCGAGAGACGAAGGAAGGACGAAAGAATTGCGGAGCAGCTATCAAGTCGTAAGTTGCTCCTTTGCAGTCGCAAGTTGCAAGTCAGAAGCATCTAGCCACCAGCCACTAGCCGCTATCCACGGATAACTGATAACTGTTAACTGATAGAATCAAATTTTAATTACCCGATCGTGACTCCTACACAATTAACCTTAAATTTAGTTGAAGGCTCGGTTTCCTTCAGCTTTTCGCCAACGGCAGCACGGGAATTACAGGCTGCGATCGCTCAGTTGATGGATCGTCTCAAAGCAGTTGCAGTCAAAAGTACACCGATTGGCAAAGCCACTCCTCAACCTCCGATGGAATATCGCCACATGGGAGAAGTTTTTCTTGAAGTATTTTGTAATCCTAATATTTGGGCGAGTCCCTTTGCGGCAAAGGTTCTGCTAACCGTCAAAGATAGTAACATTCGCTTAACTAGCGAAGCCGAACTCACTCGCATCAGCGAAGACTTAGAGCGATATTTAGCAGAAACTGAGGGCTAGAGAACAGATGAGGGAGCAGTCTAAAATCCGCTAAAGTGGTACTAAATATCAAATGCAAGAATTGGAATGTCACCACGTCTTTTACTAGTCGATGATGAACCTGGACTGCGGGAAGCCGTCAAGGACTACTTAGAAGAAAGCGGTTTTGCCGTGCAGGTTGCAAGTAATGCCCGCGAAGGTTGGGATTTATTGCAGCAAAATACTCCTGACTTGGTGATTTCAGATATCATGATGCCCCAGGTAGACGGCTATCAATTTCTGAAGCAAATGCGCGAAGATCCCCGCTTCAAACGCCTACCAGTGGTATTTTTGACTGCTAAAGGGATGACAACCGATCGCATTCAGGGCTACAACTCTGGTGTAGATGCTTATATTCCCAAGCCTTTCGATCCCGATGAGTTGGTGGCAATTGTTGAAAACTTATTAGACCGTCGCCCCGTCAGTCAACCCTTAGCAGAAGGTGAAGCCCCCGACATCGCTGAATTAGCCAATCAAATCGCTCAAATTAAGGCAATGCTAACTCAGCGTAGTGCAATTAATACGACTCCCGCCCCAATAAAAATCGATCTAACCCCGCGAGAACAAAGCGTCTTAAATTTGGTGACAGAAGGATTGATGAACAAAGAAATCGCTCGCCGCCTGCAAACGAGCGTCCGTAACGTAGAGAAATACGTCAGCCGCCTTTTTAGCAAAACTGGTACAAATAGCCGTACTGAATTAGTTCGGTTTGCCCTAGAACATGGCTTGATTGAGTAGGTGGTAACTTATGGCTAGAAAGGCGATCGCCAGTGCGTGAAAGTATTATCTACTAAAGTTTTTAGCCTACTCTACTTGAGTAAAAAGAGATAGGTGCGATCGCTTCAAGGGGCAAAAAGTTCCTAGCTAGCGGAGGAATTCCCTTGCATCTGAACTTGCTAGAGTTATGATGAAAGCTCAATTCAAGTGGATTGCTCCATGTTGCGTAAATTCACAATCTTGTTTTTAACCTTAACTTTATGCTGGACAACTGTAGCTTGTGGAGGACCAAATGAAGCGAATAATCCCCAAGCTACTAGGAATGTAGCCACGCGAGAAAACGTTTCTACCCAGCTCGCCGATGGTGAGTATCCCGTACAGCAGGCTGAATATAATGATGTTGATGGGACATATAGTTTAGTCTTACTCAATACCCCTCCTGGCACGCCCCCGGTTTACAATACTCAAAACTTACAAATGGCACGGCTGACCGACGAACAAATTAAAGCAGGTCAAAAGAGTTATTTGAAAGTAGAAAACGGACAGCCAGCTTTATATCTAACTGAAGATTTTCGGATTCAGTACGTCCATAACGTAACGGAAACGCAGACAAATCCGCAAACAGGACAGCAAGAAGCTGTAGTTGTCCGCCGAGAAACGAGTTTCTGGACACCATTTGCTGGAGCCTTAGCGGGTAATATTGCTGGTCAGGCGATCGGTAGTTTGCTATTTAGACCTCAGTACTACGTTCCACCCGTCTATCAACCAGGGGTAAGCGTTCTCAGAGGCTATGGCGGTTATGGCAATACATACGATCGCGCCGTAAGCAGCTATCGCACCCGTTACAACGCAGCCCCAGCAGCAGTTAGAAACAGACAAACCTTCCGTACTACTGGTAGAATTAGAACTCCTTCGGGTAGCACGGTACGCACACCCGCACGCACGACTAACCGTCCCACTGGATCGGGTTACGGTACTAACATTCTGCGCCCATCGGGCAATCGTAACTCCACATACAGAAGACCATCTTCTGGTAGTTTTGGTAGTGGTAGTCGCAGCCGGGGTTCTTTCGGTAGTGGTAGCCGCAGCCGGAGTTCTTTCGGTAGTAGAAGACGCTAGACGTTAAATTTATCTGCGGTAGGGGCGCACAGATGTGCGCCCTGACGAATTTTGGGGATGGGCGTTGCCAGCCCTAAGTTATGTCAAAGCAACAACTGGCGGCTGCCAGCGCCCTACTGCTCTGCCAATAACGCTGAGTTCTTGCATGAGGCGATCGAATCTTTGCGGTGTGAGGGATTGAGGTCCATCAGATAGGGCTTTAGCAGGGTTTGGATGGACTTCTATCATCAGCGAATCTGCACCCGCCGCGATCGCCGCCATTGCCATTGATGGTACGTATTCTGCCCTTCCCGTGCCGTGGCTGGGATCGATCGCGATTGGTAGGTGAGTCAGCGATCGCAATACGGGAATAACTGATAAATCCAGGGTATTTCGCGCATACTGGCGATCGAAGGTACGAATACCCCGTTCGCATAAAATCACGTTGGGATTCCCCGCAGCCATGATATATTCAGCTGCCATCAACCATTCTTCAATTGTGGCTGACATCCCTCGTTTTAAGAAAACTGGTTTGGGTTGCGCTCCCACTTTTTTCAACAGCGAGAAATTTTGCATGTTCCGCGCCCCAACTTGGACGACATCGGCGACTTCTACAATCTTGTCCAAATCTTCCGCGTCCATTACTTCAGTAATGATGCCCAAGCCCGTAGCCTCCCGTGCCGCAGCCAGCAAGCCTAAAGCACTTTCACCATGTCCTTGGAAAGCATAAGGAGATGTCCGAGGTTTGTACGCTCCACCGCGCAACAGTTTAGCTCCTGACGCTTTGACATACTGCGCCGTAGCCACGATCATCTCTTCATTTTCAACCGAGCAGGGACCCGCAATTGTCACCACTGGATGATTTTGACCGATGTGAACTGCTCCGTCGGGCGTTTCTATGACGACTTCCGTAGGCTGTCCGTGACGAAATTCTAAACTCGCACGTTTAAATGGTTGTTCTACTCGCAAAACTTGTTCGATCCAAGGACTAATTTCTTGCATTTGCAACGGATCGAGGGCGGCTGTTTCCCCTACTAATCCGATCACAACTTTATGTTTCCCCACAATTCTTTCAGGCGTCAGCCCTCGACCGCACATTTCTTCACTAATGCGATCGATCTCTTCTTGTGGCGAACCAACTTTCATCACAATAATCATGCCAAATTCCTTATTCAGTTATCAGTTATCAGTGGCTAGTGAAAGCGTGGCTGGTGACAAGAGTTGAGTCTAACAACTAACCACCAGTCACTAACCACTCACGACTCGCTGCTCGCTAAATAAATACTTAAATGAAATTTTTATATAACGAAGGGATGAAAAGTTAAAGGTGGTGCGATCGCCATGCAAAAGCCCTGTTCGTCTCCTTTTCACCCACTCGCCTCGTTCAAGTTAGGTCAAGTACTAAAAGTTGGTGGCTGACATTTTAGTTAAACATTCTTTTGCCGATTCGCTCGCCAAGCTTCTACCATACGCCCCCAGTTAGTCTGGAACTCTTGTCCGCCCCAGATGCCTCCGATTCTATCTTCATCCCAAGAAGCAGAGAGAATACCGTAGGTAATTCCTAACACGCCTAAGCCAAAACATCCCATGCTTACCATCAACACGGCTATGGGAGGCAATCTCAACCAGCCGTTGCTCACAACTATGTAGCTGACAAAAAATGTAGATACCCCGAAAAATGTTGGTATCCCAGCAAACGCCGCCATCCGCCGTGCCATCCGACTGCTAACAACTTTAGGAATAGCGATTTCTTCCTTTTCCCGCTTCGTTAACTTGCGGTTCGGTTGTGCTTTGGTTTCTTGAGTCGCAGAGGCTTGTACCTTGGGGGGTTTTTGGCGCTTCCTAGCAGGTTCAAACGGGAGGCGATCGCTTTGCTTTTGCGGTTCTTCAGCTGCCATAGTTTCCAACCCTTTCTAACCTCGGATACCGAGACGAGCTAATAAATTCTGATATTTTTGTTTGTCTTCGCTTTGCAAGAAGCTTAACAGCCGCTTGCGCTGTCCGATTAATTTTAACAAACCCCGTCGGGAAGAGTGGTCTTTCTGATTGCTGCGTAGATGCTCGCTGAGACGGCTAATCCGCTCTGTTAGCATTGCTATTTGCACTTCAGTCGATCCCGTATCGGTATCGTGAACTTGATATTCGGAAATAAGCTCTTGCTTGCGCTGTTGTGTCAGTGCCATGATTTACTCTTTAGTCATAAAATGCCGCGATTTTTCATTGTACCACAGGCTTTTATAGTGACCAGTTATCAGTAGAGAGTGGTGCGTGGTGCGTGAGGTAATGTAGCGCCATCCTTCAGTTCTACAATGGAAGTAAGCCACATTTGAGGAATAAGCCATGATTTGGCGCTACATTCTGGCATGGATTCCTATGGTATTTCTTGGCATTATCAATGGTTTCATTCGGGAGGTGACATACGGAAAATATTTCAGTGAGTTACGCGCCCATCAAATTTCAACTGCTACTGGTGTCTTGTTGTTAGGTCTTTACATATGGGCGATCGCACATCTGTGGGGCTTTGATTCACCCAAGCAGGCGATCGCCGTTGGATTGCTCTGGCTGGGACTTACTGTTATCTTTGAATTTACTTTTGGTCACTTCGTTGCTGGACATTCATGGAGCAAGCTGCTGAGCGACTACAACATTTTGGCAGGACGAATTTGGCTCTTAATCCTCATCTGGGTTGCGATCGCTCCTTGGTTGTTTTCCCGGTTTCTAGCTTAAGCAACAATACACAGCGCATCCATAAATCAATTTACTTTTTCATGTGTGGTATCTGGTGATAGCAAATTTCTTGCCTTGGCGGAATCAGCTGCAATTTGTGCTTTCAGTTCATCCAGGGAAGCAAACTTTTTTTCCGGTCGGATAAATTCCTCTAATTGAACGGCGATCGCTTTACCATAAAGATCGCCCGACCAATCAAACAAATGTACTTCTACCGTTAGCCCAATTCCGTTAACAGTAGGACGATAGCCAAGATTCATCACTCCAGACGCTAGAGGTAAAAGGCAAGAGGTAAATTCATCGTTTGATATTCCCCCTTGTCTTCCTTGTCTTCCTTGTCTTCCTTGTCCATCATGTCTCTCACCTTCTATTAAAACCCTGACGGCATAAACACCAAGGCGGGGTAAAAACTTATTTTCGGGTAATTCAATGTTAGCTGTAGGAAAGCCAATGGTTCTTCCTAACTGCTGCCCTTTGACGACCTTACCTTGAAGAGTATAAGGACGAGCCAATAACAACTCGGCGCGTTTGACATTGCCTTCAGTTAATGCTTGTCGAATCGCAGAACTGCTAATCCTCTCGCCTTCACAATTGTAGTTTGGCAAAATCGCCACAGGAATACCAAATCGAGCCGCGATCGCCTGTAAATCTGTTGCCGTACCGCTCCGCTGCTTGCCAAAGCGAAAATCTTGTCCGATGCTAATCGTTTTCGCTTGCAGTTGTTGTACTAATATTTGCTCGACAAAATCTTCAGGGCTTAAAGCTGCTAGCTCTCGGTTGAAAGGCAGCAATACCAACTGCTCGATCCCCCAATTGGATAACTGCTGGACTTTTTCTGGTAGTGGTGTCAGCAGTTGGCGAGACTGTCCGCTAAAAAACTCCTGCGGGTGAGGGTTAAACGTCACCACTGTTGAATGGAAAGCCGTTAATTCCGAATTCTGACTTCCGAATTCCGAATTCTTCACGACAGGCTGAATCACTTGCTGATGCCCGCGATGCAAACCGTCAAAATTTCCCAGGGCAACAGCAGTTGGAGTTAGAGCGTTAGTAGTAGATTCAGTTATCCACACGCTTTACATTTTGACACAAACTACACTTTGGCACAAATGATTTGCTTGCCGTAAATCGCTCGTGACTTACCGATCGCTACCCAGATGGAAAATTGATTTGCCGTTGACTTAATTGTCGTAAACCCGATGCACAAGTCAGGTTATATTGCAACGGCGTGACGGTAATGTAATTTTGGCGAATCGCATCCACGTCGGTAGGAATGTTTTGAGGCAAATGCAGATCCGGTTCTGGTTCCACTTCTTCTAATAGTTCCCCTGCCAGCCAGTAATAAGTTTTGCCACGGGGATCGACTCGTTTTTCAAAGACATCTACATATCGTCGTATGCCCTGACGAGTGAACGTGACTCCAGTAATCTCTGCTTGTGGCACGGGAGGAACGTTAACGTTGAGTAAAATCAATTGTGGTAGCGGTTCCCGTTCCAACTGCGCAACCAAAGACCGAGCAAAGTTAGCTGCGACTTGAAAATCTTGATGGGTGAAACTAGTAAGGCTAAAAGCAATACTAGGGATGCGCTCGATGATCCCTTCCATTGCGGCGGAAACCGTACCGGAATACAAAATATCAGTACCTAGATTCGCCCCTTGATTGATGCCAGACAGAACTAAATCGGGGGGACTGTCGAGTAAAGCCCATAAAGCCAACTTCACGCAGTCAGAAGGAGTGCCAGAACACGCCCAAGCTTTAATTTTGGGATGAAAAATCGATTCGATCGATTCGGCGCGGATTGGTTGATGCAGGGTCAAACCATGTCCGGTTGCCGATCGCTCGCGATCGGGGCAGACGACAAATACATCGTGTCCCGCCTCAGCTAAAGTATTGGCAAGGGTGCGGACACCAAGAGCGTAAATGCCATCGTCATTGCTGATCAGTAGTTTCATTGGGAGAGTAGGAAGTGGCTAGTGGCTGGTGGTTGGTGGCTGGTGGCTGGTGGCTGGTGGTTGGTGGCTGGTGGCTGGACTCTTTTCTAGTCACTAGCCACTAGTCACTAATCACTGATAACTGCTTTACACTGATAGAATAGACGCAGTTAGACATTTTATAATTGTTAGCAGCTAAAAGAGCATGACCGAACAGCCTAGTAACTTAGTCACTCAACTAGAAACGCTACGACAGGAAGCGCAAACCGCGATCGCTGCTGTTGATAATTTGGAGCGATTGGAAGAACTTAGAGTAGCGTACTTAGGCAAGAAAGGTCAATTGTCTGCAATTATGCGGCAAATGGGTCAGCTCTCAGCTGAAGAACGTCCGCAATTTGGCGCGATCGCCAACACCGTTAAAGAAGCGGTACAAGCAAATTTAGACGACCGACGTACAAAGCTTCAAGCAGCCCGACTCCAGGCGAAATTAGAATCTGAAACTATAGATGTGTCTATGCCTGGGGTTTTTCGTCCCCTCGGTCACGCCCATCCCCTCAACAGTACTACTGACAGAATTATTGATATTTTCGTCGGTGTGGGTTACACCGTAGCGACGGGACCGGAAATCGAATCGGATTACTACAACTTCGAGGCACTGAATTTCTTACCCGACCATCCAGCACGGGATATGCAGGATACATTATATCTCCCCGATGGAAACTTGCTGCGGACTCATACATCAAACGGGCAAATTCACTATATGGAAGACAACGAGCCGCCCGTGCGAATTGTGGTTCCAGGTCGCTGCTATCGGCGGGATACTGTAGATGCTACCCATGCCGCAGTTTTCCATCAAATAGAATTTTTTGCCGTAGATGAGGGCATAACTTTCACCGACCTTAAAGGTACGATCCAAATATTCTTACAAGAAATGTTTGGTGACGTGCCGATCCGCTTCCGTGCGAGTTATTTCCCCTTCACCGAACCTTCGGCTGAGGTAGACGTGCAATGGAAAGGGCGTTGGTTGGAAGTCATGGGTTGCGGCGCGATCGATCCGAACGTGTTGAAAGCAGTAGGCTACGATCCAGAGGTCTACACGGGTTTTGCCGCTGGTATGGGTGTGGAACGGTTGGCAATGGTACTCCATCAAATCGACGATATTCGTCGCTTTTACAGTAGCGATCTGCGGTTTTTGCGACAGTTTTAATTGAATACATGGGTTGTCTGTCATTTGTCTTTGTGACTCGGCGAATGACAGATGGTTAGTGACGAATGACACATCTCGTTTCCAAAACTGTAACCGCAGTAGGAAGACTTATCGGAGGTGTCATACTTAGAATTTAAGTTAAGCAATAACAAACAGATAGTTGCTTACTTTTCCTAAGGGAACGAAAATTTCGCACGCAAAATATTTATGATTGTTATCGAGAATACTATGAATGACAGAGAATTTAACCGTGAAAGAGCCAGTTTTTGGCAGAGGCGATATGCTGCTCGTTTGGGTAGACTTTACGTACAACTGGCAGCGAATAACGTCTTCTTGAAGTTGTTTGAAGGTTCGGATAGAGATCGCTTCAACTGTTCGGCTTCCTAGCTCGTTCCGGTACTATGCTATTTTTGTAGGCAGAGCTTCACAGAATTTTATTTTGGAGACGAGATGATGCGCCCAGTCTCATTTATAACTCTAGCTCTCCTGATCATTAGCGTGCTTTCTACTACAGCACAGGCAGAGAATCGGCGAATAATTACTCAGCTAGAATTGCGCGATCGCATTGTCAAGATTACTTCTGGTTCCCAAGGATTAATCTACTCCGTTATTTCCCCAGATGGCACGGTGTTGGATGCAAATTTGAACGAAACTCAATTGGCACAGAAGCATCCCGAACTGTACGAAAAAGTTCGTCCTGCTGTTGCTAAAGATGCTAATATTTCTGAGGCAATGCTGTGGATGGGTGAGTTTCCAGATAATTCTAAATAAGTGGAGCAGAGAATTCTGAATCAAGCAAATCCCATCGAACTTATCAAAGACAAACTATCGATAATCTGTCCATAATCTATCGCTGCTAGTCTGAGACACTAATTGGCTAGCAGCATTCATATGGAGGACAGTTTGCATGACATCACCTTTTTATCTCACTATCAAAGGTAAATTTGTCATTGCAGGCAAAGAACCAGACGGAGATTCTGTACGCTTTATTGCTGACGATCCAGAGTTATATCAAGAACTCCAACGTAATTATCGAATTAAACCTTCTCGCGATCGCAGCGTTCAATTGCGATTTGAAGGTATAGATGCTCCAGAAGTACATTATGGCAGGTATGCCCAACCTCTAGGAGACGAAACCCGCGATTTTCTCCTCAAAAAGATGGGTTTTGCCAAGATCGAATTTCAAGGCGATCGCGTCCAATCTGCCGATCCTGATACTATATCTGGAGTTATTTTAACTCAGGCAGCTGATGTCAACGGACGACCTATATCTTATGCACTAATTGGAAAGAATGCCGCAAAGCTAGAAAATGGAGACTGGACGCAAGTTGAACCAGAACTTTTGCGACAAACTCTTAACTTTCTAATGATGGCTGAGGGCAGAGCTTATTATACTGTTTATACTTCTACACCGCGATCGCATCGTCAAGTCCTACGGGAAGCAGCTTTAGCAGCGCGGGAAAAAGATTTAGGAGTATGGGCAGCAGATAGTACTAGTATTTTCAGATTAGTAGACTTCGATTCTATTACTCCTCCCAACGGTCAATTAATTCTACCAAAGTTATTTCGGCGCTGTACAGATTATCTTAAAGCTGTCGCTGACGGTTATAGCGGTAATCTTGCAGATTGGCTAGAAGGTGTTTCTCTCCAGCGATCGCGCAATGAAAATGATGCAGTTATTATTCGCGATCGGACTCAAGTTTCTCTGAGTAGCCTGATCGAACAATATAACAGTCAGATCGCATTTCAAGAAGATTTATTAGATATTACTTTCGTAGAAAAGACGTAACCGATTATCAATTATCAGTGTAGAGACGCTACATGGAACGTCTCTACACGTTGTCAGTGATGCAAGGGAGTACGCGAGCAGCGATCGATAACCATCAACTGTCTCCTCAATTTTAACTTTTGACTTTTAACTTTTAACTTTATTTATCTAATGCGTCATTGCTATTTCTATCCATTTAGGATAAGCATAAGATTTTTGAACTTTTAACTGCGATCCAGTGTAAGTTGTACCTATCAACTCAAATATACTTTGTAGTTTATCCATTTTCTGTGGTTCTGTTCCAAAGGTTTCTAAAGCCAGACTCCACCAGGCATTATTTTGGATAGTTAACTGAGTGAGTTCTAAGGCACAACCGTCATACAGACGTTGCGATCGCACTTTACCGATCCTCACCCAAGATTTTTGGCTCAATACATGCTTTGGTTGAAAACTTTCAGTGGTTGGATCTTCACACAACCATTTGCCCCATTTTTCTAACTTACCCTCCACCCGTTCAAAATGCAAACTCTTTAATTCTGCTTGTCGCCACTTAATTTCCAAACGTCCCTGGCGCAATTTTAATCCCATATATTCGCATTCAGGAACGTAGAGATACACGTCTTCTCTTGTTTCTGGTGCTTGCAATTGTCCGCCTAATTTATCTCGCTCAAACCAAGAGGAAACCTCTAAAGGTAACTCTCCTGAAATAAACCAACGCAGTTCCAAACTATTTAGCATATGTCATCTATTTGGGAACTGTATAACCTGCCTCTTGTGCTGCTAATGTGTTAGGAAAACACCTTAACGGTTCGACTTTATCGTATACGGGAGATTGGGGAGTGAGAGCAATTTTTCCTAATCTTTTGCTATTAATCCCTTTGATTGGATTACCATCAGCACAACTTGTTTTTTGTGCTGTATTCTTTCGATCTAATGTAGTAGATGTAGGTGCAGTATTCGGATTAGGTGAGCTTTTGGTATTATTCGTTAACTCACCAGATTGATTATTACAGCCAGAAAGAATTGCAGCTGCAATGGTAATTAACATAGCAGCTGCTCTGCGAGAAGAAATTGAAAGTTTCATCAGCCTCAGCTTTTGTAGTGCGGACGACGCTATTGAAAATGCAACAGTTTATGCTGAAGTTGGTTGATTAGTTCTATCTAAGCTCGAACGTCCGCTTAGCGACAGCATTACCCGTGAAATCCCTGTAAACAAAATGCTAGCACCAACTAAAGTACCAATTATCCACGGTGCATCGAAGGGATACTGAAACCAAATCATCCCACCTAAGATTAAGGTGATAATACCGTCACCGAGTACCCAAGTCCAGTTTTGTTGCGGACGCAAACGGAGAGCAAGAATAGTTTCAAAGACACCTTCCGCGAGTAGGAAACTACCCAGCAGTAAAGTTAGCGTTAATACACCTGTTAAGGGGTAAACAAACAGCATTATACCTGTAGCGATATACAGAATGCTCAACACGAGCTTCCAAGCAAAACCCCCATCGTTGCGAGTCTGAAACGCATAAAATAGCTTAGCAGCTCCAGAACTAATTAAAATCAGTGCTACCCAAGTCTCAAAAAATATTGTCGAGACAGCAGGTAAAGCGATCGCAATAACTCCGAAAATAGTGAGTAGTATGCCGACGAGCAAAGAGCGATCGATACCTTTGTTACTGTTAGAAGAAATATCTGTTGTCATTTCAATTTTCCCGTACTGGAAACAATACCATCACGCTAGTTAATTTCTCTAGTACTTGGGTAGGATCTTAGGGTAGAGTTATCAGGTATCAGTTGTCAGGGAGCAGTTAATCTCGACTTACAACTTACGACTTCTTCTCTTACCATTACTCACTGTTGACTAAAATCCCATTTCCTGTAATTTTTGGGACAATTGCCTTGCTACAGCAGGATTGCTCGATTCGTAAAGTGCGATCGCCTGTTGAAATGCTGCTAAACTTTCTCTTACCTGCCCTAGTTTCAGTAATGCGACTCCTAAATTCTGATAAGCTTGGGCATATTCAGGATTGAGTTGAATGGCGCGTTCGTAAGCTGCTATCGCTTCTACAAATTGTCCCATTGCCTTTAAAGTAATACCTAAATTGTAGTAACCTAAAGTGAAATTAGGGTCGATTTGTAAGACTTTTAAATAGTTAGACTTGGCTTGAGGTAAGTTTCCTATTTTTTGCCATAAGTTCCCTAAATTGTTATAAGCACCAATTTTTAAAAAGGAGGATACATTTAACTGAGCTGCTGTTTGATATGATGCAATTGCCAGCGATATTTGGCGCTCGTAACTATAAGCAAGTCCTAAATGATAGTGGAGTTCGTACAAAATTTCCTTATTGTTTGCCGCAGATTTCAGTCCTCGTTCTAATAATTCAATTCCTGGCACAACTTTTCCTGTTTGTACGTATAAAGCTCCCAACTTACTACAAACATAAGGATCGTCAGGATGACTAGCCAAAAAGCCTGACATGATCTTCTCAGCTTGGACGAACTTATCTTTTTGTGCAATTTGCTGTTGTTGATATCCATAGTGTAAGATAGCAACCCGATCTAAGTTAGCAATTTGCCAGTGGGTTTCGCGACGAAGAATTTCCGTAACGCTATCATCAATCATGGCGTGATAGGGACGCGCAAAATAGATATCTTGATGGCGGCGAAACAAACGAGAGACTAGAGAGTAAGGTGATTGTACTGCACCAACTTCTTGCCTTAGTAAATTAATTACCAAGAAGCGATCGCCGTCCATTGCCTGTTGTAAGTTCGGGATAATTTCTGGTACTAAAATCTCATCTGCGTCTAGTACTAAAACCCAGTCACCAGTCACGTACTTAAGTGCCTCATTTCGAGCTGCACTAAAATCATTACACCAGTTAAAGTGATATATTTTTGCCCCAAATTGCCGAGCTACTTCTACCGTGCGATCGCTAGATCCAGTATCTAAAACAACTATTTCCTCTACAACATCTTTAACACTATTGAGACACTGAGGTAGCGCTATTTCTTCATTTTTAACAATGATACAAAGGCTGGTTGTCATTTGTCACTTGTCATTTGTTATTTGTCATTTTTATCGATCGCGTCCATCTACGGTTGTAATTTCCTGAACGAGAGATTGCCTATAAATTAAGTGCGATCGCCATAAATAATAAATGGTAATAAAAATCCGTTCAATTTCAAATTGAACGGAATTACAAGATTATCCTATCAGTTGTTGCTCGTTTGACTCAAAAGCAAAAAGCAACCACAAGCCATCAGTTTAATGCTTTCCCATTTTGACTTTTAACTTTTGACTTTTGACTTCTTACAAGTCAGGAGGTAGCATCACTTTATCAATCGCGTGGATGACACCATTACTCGCTTTAATATCGGGTTGCACTACACTAGCATCGTTCACAGACACACCCTTGCTGGGATCGGCTTGTACGTTTACAGCACCCCCTTCTACTGTCTTGACTTCCCCAGATTTTAAGTCGCTAGATGTGACATTACCTGGTACTACGTGGTAGGTCAGGATTTTGACCAAAATATCTTTATTTTCAGGTTTCAACAACTCTTGCAAGGCATCTTGAGGTAATTGAGCAAAAGCTGCATCTGTCGGCGCAAACACAGTGAATGGTCCCTGTCCAGAAAGAGTTTCTGTCAAACCTGCTGCTTTGAGAGCTGCTGTCAAGGTTTTAAAGGAGTCATTAGCGGCGGCTAGAGCCACTAAGTTCTCCGTTGAAGGCTCAGTTGCTCCTGGTGCAGGAGTCACAGGACTAGGCGCTGTTTCTGGTGGCTGAGTTTCTGATGGGGGTGTAGTCGGTGTTGTGGGTGGCGTACCAGTACGACGGTTGTAAGGGGGTTCGTTGAAAATACTAGGTCTGGGATTAGTTGCTCCTCCACTCGACTGTTGCGCTTCCACAGGAAGTCCGATGAGGATACTAGCTCCTATAACTCCTATCAGGCTTGCTAGTAGCTTGAGCGTCTTATTGCACATTAAGCTAGTGTGACTAATAGTGTGACTTGGAATTTTTCTCACTGTTGCGTTCCTCTATTGCTCCAAGAATTGTTAGACTATCGTTTCTTTGTCGTGTTCCGAGAATCTTAAGTTTTATAACATTCTCCGATCTTTTTGACAAACTGCACAAACATCCACTCTGCGAAAGGCTTTGGGTCAGCGGGGATTTTTAAGAATGGCTCGTTATAGAGACTTTGCTATTAACAGGCATTTTGAGTCAGCTCGCTAGTGTACCTCTAATAAAAAGTGGAAAAAAGATATTCGAGCTTGCATTGCGTTCGTTCAATTGCGTTCGTGCATGAGTGTCACTTCTATCAAGCTAGATTGACTTGATTTATTGCATTTAAAAAATATCGATCCCATCTGCTTGCTACTCGCGATCGCTACCCCTTTCTAAAAAATCGCTGGAATAATTGGGACTATATCAAAAGATATACTATTATCCCAAAGGAATAATTTCAAAATATTAAAATCTAATGTGTTTCGTTTCATTTTTAATCGCTCCACTTGACAGATTGCATTTAGATTTCTTAAAAGTGAATATATCAGCAGACTCAAAAGTTTATATAGTTTAATTGTTGCGTTCATATTTCTTTAGGTTATTACCTGAGGTAGAGGGAATTACAAGTTTGAAAGTGATAGATTGCACTTGAATAAATGATGGATGAGTAGAAACAGGAGTTAATGATATGTGGAACATCATTGCTTGGATTGTTTTAGGACTAATAGCTGGAGCGATCGCTAAAGCCATCTACCCCGGTCATCAAGGTGGTGGTATCCTAGCAACAATTATTCTCGGAATTTTAGGCGCATTAGTAGGGGGCTGGCTAGGGTCTGTCATCTTCCCGGGTAGCGCAGGTGCGGCGGCTGGAGTAGGCGCACTAACCATACCCAGCATTATTTTCGCCGTTCTTGGTGCAATCATCTTACTGTTCATCTGGGGCTTGGTAACTCGTCGAACTGCGTAAAAACTCGATAAGAAGTTGTGAGTTTTGAAATACCTAAACTTTCCTTCCCCAAAATCTCTGCTGGGGAAGGATTATTTTGTTATTAAGTAGTGAGTGGCTGGTGGCTGGTGACTGGGGACTAGATTCTTAGTTTTGGTCTAGCCA
Source organism: Chroococcidiopsis sp. CCALA 051 (assembly GCF_003015105.1). NCBI lineage: Bacteria > Bacillati > Cyanobacteriota > Cyanophyceae > Chroococcidiopsidales > Chroococcidiopsidaceae > Chroococcidiopsis > Chroococcidiopsis sp. CCALA 051. The sequence continues at coordinate 46,559 of NZ_PYCI01000023.1, forward strand.
CAAGTCACGAGTCACCGATAACTGGTAGCAGGGGACTAGATTCTTAGTTTTGGTCTAGCCACGAGTCACTGATAACTGTTTCAAGGAGCAGGCAAATGATAGAACTGTATCAATTCGAGCTATCGCAGTACTCAGAAAAGGTGCGTTTAATTCTAGATTACAAAGGATTAGAGTACCGTAAAATAGAAGTCACACCAGGTATAGGACAGGTAGAACTATTCCGCATGTCGGGACAGCGACAAGTCCCAGTACTGAAAGATGGCAGTACATTTGTAGCAGATTCTACCGAAATTGCTAAGTATCTCGATCGCCAATATCCAGATAGACCTTTATTTCCCAGCGATCCAGTTCAACGAGCATTATGCCTGATAATGGAGGAATGGGCAGACTCATCTATTGGGATCAAAAGTCGTCAAGCGCTATTTGGTGCAATTAGCCAAGACCAAGGTTTTCGTAAATCTCTCCTTCCAGAGACGACTCCCGATATTGTCAAAAGTTTAGTTGAGTTCATCCCCAGCGAAGTGCTGAAAGTTTTAGGAATTGGCGTGGGTTCTGGTCCTGATAGCGTTAAATCTGCCACGACGGACTTAAAACAAGACCTAGAAGCACTATGTTTGTTGTTAGTAGAACGTCCCTACTTGCTGGGTGACGAACCTTGCTTAGCCGATTTAGCTGTTGCAGGCTTGTCCATGCTGATTAAATTCCCTGATGGACCTTACCTCGACTTGCCGCCAGCCGTAAAAGGAAAAGGTATCCCAGGATTAGCTGACAGCATTGTATACGAACCATTTTTCATTTGGCGCGATCGCCTCTACGCTCAATACCGCAAATCTACCTTCAGCTACAGTACTGCACCCTCAGCACCCACTTCGATTAGTATTGATTAGCTTTGTTGATAGTTTTTTGCTAGGCAAAAAACTATCAATCAATCTTTTTGTAGCCACGATCGAAAATTCGACATAAGATAAGCCAAGGGAAATTGCAAATTTTGCCGTCATTAATACTATGAATTCGGCGCAACCACCCTTGGGTTCTGTTATCCAAGGTTCTCTCAGTCAAGGCTTAGAAGTAAGACTCCATCCAGATGTCTCGGTGGAAGATATGCGGGTGGGTAAATTTCTAGTTGTTGAAGGGGCGCGATCGCGTTTTTTCTGTATGCTGACAGATGTATCGCTCGGTACTTCTAGCAACAGAATTGTTGCCAACCCCCCCCATCCAGACGATGATTTTTTACGGGAAGTGTTAGCTGGTAGCGGCACGTATGGGACGATAGAACTTGCTCCCATGCTGATGTTTACTCCCGAAGAATATGTAGAGACAACCAACGGCGTATCTCTACAAGGCAAAAAAAACGACTCGAACGGGCAAAATGGATTGGCATCTTATCAGCCGCAAAGTAGCAGCAGTATCGAACTGATGCCAGTTAAAACAATTCCTCGCCACTTCAGCCAGGTGTATGATGCTAGCGAACGAGATTTCCGCGCTGTCTTTGGCTGGGAAGATGACCCCCACCGCCGCAATTTTGCCATCGGTCAACCGTTGGATATGGATGTCCCCATCTGCATCGATTTAGACCGCTTTGTAGAGCGCAGCAACGGTGTATTCGGTAAGTCTGGGACGGGGAAATCATTTCTCACCCGTTTGCTGTTGTGCGGCATCATTCGCAAGCAAGCAGCAGTCAACTTGATCTTCGATATGCACTCGGAATATGGCTGGGAAGCAGTGCGCGAAGGCAAGCAATTTAGCACCGTTAAAGGCTTAAGACAGCTATTCCCCGGACAAGTCCAAATCTATACCCTCGACCCCGCATCCACTAGGCGGCGAGGCGTGCGGGATGCGCAGGAACTTTACCTCAGCTATGACCAAATTGAAGTTGAAGATTTGATGCTGGTGCGAGATGAATTAAATTTGTCTGAAGCCAGTTTGGAAAATGCGATTATTTTGCGCAACGAGTTTGGCAATGCTTGGATTAGCCAACTCTTAAGCATGACAAACGAGGAAATTCAATTTTTCTGCGAAGAAAAGCGGGGTAACAAATCGTCAATTATGGCGTTACAGCGTAAGCTGAACCGCCTAGAAGACATGAAATATATGCGCCCCGTCTGCCCGCAAAATTATATTAAACAAATATTGGAGTCTCTAACAGCTGGTAAGCACGTTGTGATCGAGTTTGGTGCGCAATCGAATATGCTGTCTTATATGCTGGCAACAAATTTGATCTCGCGCCGGATTCACCAGCATTACGTCCACCAAGCCGAGAAATTTTTGCAGACCAAAAATCCTTGCGATCGCCCCCGGCAATTAGTGATTACAATCGAAGAGGCACACCGCTTTCTCGATTCTGCCACCGTCCGCCAAACTATTTTTGGGATCATCGCCAGAGAGATGCGTAAGTACTTCGTGACGCTGTTAGTGGTTGACCAGCGCCCCTCTGGAATTGATAATGAGGTGATGTCTCAGATCGGTACGCGGATCACAGCTTTACTCAACGACGAAAAAGACATTGATGCTATCTTCACGGGGGTTTCTGGAGGGCAAAGCTTGCGATCGGTTTTGGCTAAACTTGATTCTAAGCAACAAGCTCTCATTATCGGTCATGCCGTACCCATGCCAGTCGTGGTTCGTACCCGTCCCTATGACGAGAAATTTTATACGGAAATCGGCGATGTTGCTTGGGAAGAAAAGCCTGATGACGAAGTTTTTGCCGCTGCCGAACTAGCGAAAGCCGATCTAGGTTTTTAATTTGTAGAGACGTTACCTGCAACGTCTCTACGAAAAAAAATGTATTCGGAATCTACACCAAAACTTCATCTGTTGCAGTTCGGATATCCGGAACCTGCGGCAGGGGGAGTGATGTCATCATATATAACATACCCAATAAAAATGCTTTTGGTCGAAGTGGATAAGCGAAACACTGCGCGAGATTGCCGGAATGGTTCTAGTGTAAGCCCAAAATAAGGCTTTACGTAACCTGGGATCTATTCTAAGATGAGAGTAAGAGTAAACTCATACTGACTTTAAGTTATTGGCAGAGATAGGCAAACGGAGCCAAGCCCAGATAGAGACTAAGGGTTTGCTAACCACTTATCAATTCTGAACCGATCGATCTCGGCGGTAGGAGAAACTTTCTAAAATCAATCCACGTCTCTACATCTTCCGTCAGATGTTAATCCCAATTTACTCGGATAACCTCCAAGTAGGGATAACTGATTACTTCTTGCAGCCGTCCAGCCATTAAGCATTCGTTTTGTTTACGGAGTAGACAACGCACAAATGCCCACCGAAAACACCACCACAACCACCACCGAAAATAACAATACCAGATTCACGGCTGATATGGTACGTACCTATCTGCGCGAGATCGGGCGCGTGCCATTGCTGACTAGGGAACAAGAAATTGTCTACGGCAAACAGGTACAGCAAATGATGGCGCTGCTGGATGCTAAGGAAGCTTTAGTCAAGAAGCTACGCCGCGAACCAACTATGGAAGAATGGACGGCTAAAGTCAACACGTCAGAAGCCGAACTCAACGACCTCATCCGTAAGGGACAGCGGGCTAAGCAAAAGATGATTGAAGCTAACCTGCGGTTAGTTGTCGCGATCGCCAAAAAGTACCAGAAGCGTAACATGGAATTCTTGGATTTGATCCAAGAAGGAACAATGGGTTTGGAACGCGGAGTCGAAAAATTCGATCCCATTCGCGGTTACAAGTTCTCCACTTACGCCTACTGGTGGATTCGTCAAGCGATTACTCGCGCCATTGCCCAACAAGCACGGACGATTCGTTTGCCCATCCATATCACCGAAAAACTTAACAAGATTAAGAAAGTGCAGCGCGAACTAGCACAAACCTTAGGACGCAGCCCGAATGCGGTTGAGATTGCCGAAGCGCTAGAGTTAGAACCAGCCCAGATTCGGGAGTATCTTAACCTTGCCCGTCAACCAGTTTCATTAGATGTCCGCGTCGGCGACAACCAAGATACAGAGTTGCAAGACTTACTGGAAGATGACGGCATATCGCCGGAAAACTACATGACTCAGGAATCTTTGCGTCAAGACTTGGATACCCTGCTGTCAGAGTTAACTCCACAACAGCGAGAAGTCTTGAATCTACGCTTTGGCTTGCAGGATGGCAATGAACTTTCTTTAGCTAAAGTTGGAGAAAGACTCAATCTCTCCCGCGAAAGAGTTAGACAACTCGAACATCAAGCTTTAGCGCACCTGCGTCGTCGTCGTGCCAACGTGCAAGAATACATCGCCAGCTAAATTTAGTAGAGGCGCAGTGTATCGTGCCTCTGTAGATTTTTAGCCTGCTGACTTTTGACTTCTGTACGGGCGGGTTTTGAGCAAAAATTGACGGCTTTGGTGGTCGATTGATTGACTAAACCCGCCCCTATCTCTGTCTCCACGTACTAGTGCTTTTGTTTGTAATTTAGATTACAATCTATTTAGGTGGCGCTAGTATAGTTAACAGTATTCATCCCATGTAAAGGTTGTACGTGCTTGTAAAATCTTTACTCTACAAACAAATATTCGCTCTATAGCAAGAACGCCTCCCGGATTCAGGAGGCATTTTTGTCTGTATGAAGAAAGTAGAAACGTAAGTCAAACTCATACTGGTAAAGGTTTTGAATTGAATTCCCTTGTTTGCTAGTTATACCTAGCAGGAAAGAAATTTCAGACCTTTGAAAGAACCAGTGACGGTTAGTAATTATCTATATTTTCTTTAATAGCTGCTGCCAATATTATATATAGAAGCCCCTTAAAGGAGGCACAGTGAAGAATTCTATTTGTTATATTTGCGATCGCTTCAATCATAAACTCGGGCAGCTAAAATTTGTGCTATCTGCTGTAGTAACATTTATAGCGCTCGATCCTACAGCAGCTACCAGTAGCGATCGCCAGCTCGATCCCCTCGCTTCAAGAGTGACATCCACTCCGGTTAAAATTGCCAAAAAAGATAGCGCTCTCAATTCCAAAGGAAAGCTACCAACAGCAGACGGAATATATTTATACGGTCAATCACCCCAAACAAATCAGCTCGGACAAGAGTATATGATCTTTGAAATGCAACAGGGTAAAGTGACTGGAGCATTGTATTTACCACAGTCAGAGTTTAGCTGTTTTGAAGGTTCTCTAAAATCAGATCGACTATCTGTAACAGTTGCCGCAGATGCTACTTCTGAAGCTGATGCGGCACAAGTAGCTGCGGTAGGTAATTCACAAATAGAAGATGATTACAGTCAAATATCATCTCCCTATGCAGTAGGGTTGCAAAACTATTATCAATTACAAAATATTACTGACAACGATCGCCGCATTCTTACTGCTTGCCAGCACAATAATCGACAATGATTCGCTACTGAATTGAATTTATATTTAAGCTCGAATGTGTTAAAACAACTGGATTTTGCCATGCGATCGCCTAACACAAAAATAGCTGCAAAACTGCTTTTGCGCATAGTTAGTGGAATTCTTATTTTAGTTCTAGCTTGTCTGTGGTTGCTCTTAACAGCAAAGCCAGCGTTGGCATAGTTTGAGTTATGCTCAATTGAGATACTGAATTTCAACGCGATCGCCGACTTTCAAGCCAATTTGAGCCGTCATTCCACTGCGGAGTTCGAGAACTTTGTCGATTTCGGTATCAGTGCCGTAGGTTGGACAAGTCGTCGTTTTACACGGAGGAACATCAGCCGCGATCTCTATGACTCGTCCTTCCCGTAAAAAAATCATATCGAGGGGAATTAGAGTATTCTTCATCCAAAATCGAGTTGGTTGCGGCGACTCAAAGACAAACAACATACCTCGGTTATCTGCCAAACTCGTACGATACATTAATCCGGTTTGCTGCTGCTGTGGTGTTTTCGCAACTTCTAACTCAAACCTCCGTCCCGCGATCGTGGCATAAGCTGAAATTGGTAAGTTTTGTCCTCTCACCTCTTTTGCTGGCGCTTGAACTACATGCATTGGTTCTGTGGCGATTATCGGCGTACATCCTAGCAACAGAAAACTTATTACTATTCCCAGCCATTGATTCATAGAGCGGTCATTGGTTATCAGTTATCAGTGTAGAGACGTTACATGTAACGTCTCTACACAGTTATCAGTCACTTACGACTTCTCACTAAGCTTCTCGCAACACGTATCCAACACCGCGCACGGTTTGAATTAATCGCTTTTGTCCTTCATCTTCGAGCTTGAGACGCAAGTAGCGAATGTAAACTTCAATCACGTTAGATTCGCCCATAAAATCATAACCCCAAACATTTTCCAGAATTTGCTCGCGCGTTAAGATTTCTCTAGGATGCTCGATCAGATACTTAAGCAGTTCAAATTCTTTCATTGTTAAATCAATAGCACGTCCGTGGCGCAAAGCTCGACGAGTTGCCAGATCTAAAACTAAATCTCCAAATCTTAACTGTTCTGTACCAGCAGGATCGGGATGCAAATAGAGCCGAACGAGCCGTAAAAAATCTTCCGTGCGGTAGGGTTTGAGAAAGTAATCATCTGCTCCTGCTTCCAAACAAGCAACGCGATCGTCAACTGTATCGCGCGCCATCAAGACTAATATTGGTACGTGCGTACCCATCCGCCTCAAACCAGTACAGACTGTCAATCCCGATTCTACCCCCAACATTCGATCGATCGCGATTAAATCTGGTTGGCGATCGCGACTGCGATCGATTCCCGTTGCAGCGTCGTGAACTACAATCGGTTCGTAGCCAGATTCTCGCAGATCTAAATTTAACTGCGCCGCCAAGCTTTCATCTGGCACGATCGCTAATACACAAGGGCGATGTTCGTTCATAGTTTGTCATTGGTTAATAGTTAATGGTTAATTGCCAACGGCAATTAACCATTAACTATTAACAATTAACCATTTAAGGTAATTCTACCGAAGTTGGTTTTGCAATGTGAGGTAAACCCCAGCCCAATTTCTCTCGTAAAATGCGGAAAAACTCTGGCGGTTGCAGGCGAACGAACTTAGCCGAGTAGGGCGATCGTTCCAAGTATACTTTGTCTTCTGGAAAGACATAGCAGCCGCCATTGCCATCTACCACCATAACTAACCGCGTCGCGCCAGCGGGATAGACTGTCACAGGTTCGCTATCGGGAAACACTAATGCTCGCGAAGCCAGAGAATGAGGACAAATGGGTACGAGTTGCAGTACTGGTACTCCTGGGGTGACAACGGGACCTCCGGCACTCAGCGAATAAGCGGTCGAACCAGTTGGCGTAGAGACGATCACTCCGTCAGCTGCGATATCGACTGGCGCATGACGACCTACAGCGATTTCAAAATGGCACATACACGTCAATGGTTCTCGGTGTAGCACCATTTCGTTTAAGCATAGAGCTTCCCATAGTACGCCTTCGCCACGCAAAACTTTTACGACTAGCATGGCTCGTTCTTCAACTTCGTACTCGCCTGCTAAAACTTTTTCCAATGCTTGGGGCAATTGATTCAAGTAAGCTTCGGTTAAAAAGCCCATGTGACCCGTATTGAGAGACAGCATGGGAATGCCACTCGGAGCGACCAAGCGCGCTGCCGCAAGCACCGTACCATCTCCACCCAGCACGAACGCCAACTTCATCTCAGAATCAAAACCAGGTGGTGTCAGTCCTTCAATAGGGGTGTGACAGACAGGACTTTCGGGATTAGAATACCCTAACATTCCTCCCACGCCAGTTGTCATACAAACATCCCAGCCAGCAGCGATGAGTTTATCACTCAGCTCAGTAGCAACCCGCTGTGCTATGGGTTTAACGTCGTTATAAATAATGCCTGCTTTCGGCACGTTTGTAGTCAAGGTTGCAGCACTTTAGCTAGATCGTTGCACATTTTTTCGTTACTTGTCATACCCTTCGGGAAGGGCTATTCTTCGAGAAGCCACCCTTCGGGTGTCTACGCCCTACTCATTTGTCATTCGTCAATTGTTTAACACTCATGAGCTGTGACAGATGACTGATGACCAAATGGTACTAGTTACTCTTTTTAACGGGGATTTTGGCTGTTTTTTTCTTAGTTTTGTTTTTTTCGTATTCCAATTCCTTGAGTTTTTTCAGCATCCGTCCGAAGTATTCTTGCAAGTAGCTTTCTAAAGTCGTCGTCTCTTGGGGATCTAACCCAAAGGTCTGATAGACTTCATCCATAGGAGCTGTCAGAGGTACGCCAGTTGCGAGTACTTCAGCAAATGCTAAACGATCTGCAACATTCCATCCCCATTGGAAGAACCGCGTGACGTGCCGCATCGTGCGCAAAAAGTTGACTGGCAAACGAGACACTTTTGCTGGTTTTCCAGTCAATCGCTCGCACAAACTCGTTATCTCTTCTGCACTCCAAGCGCGGGAACCAACTACAGGAAAAGTTTGTTTTTCCGTTGCTGGTACGGAGAGAGCGCGAACGGCAAATTTGGCAATGTCTTGGGTGTCCATGTAGGCAACGGGAGAAGATTCACCCGTCACCCAAATTGCTTGTCCCTCTAAAATCGGAATTGCGTACTGACCGATCAAGCCTTGCATGAAGCCACAAAGCCGCAGGATAGTATAATTCATCCCCGCTTCACTCAAAAATAGCTCCGTACAGCGCTTGATTTCCATCAGAGGCACTTGGGGATATTTCTCTGCTTCTAAAATAGAGAAGAAAATGTAGCGATCGACACCAGCAGCTTTTGCTGCCTGAATCAGCGCTACCTTACCATCCCAGTCTATCTGCTTGATACTCAAGCTATCTGTTGCTCTTGCTGTAGCAGCGTCAATCACCACATCCATCCCTTCCAGAGCGGCTGGTAGAGTGTCCGGTTGACTGAGGCTGCCAGAGACAAGCTCAGCGCCCCATTCTTTTAAAAAGGTAGCTTTTTTTTGACTGCGGACGAGACAGCGCACCTTATACCCCTCATCGAGAGCACGACGAGCTACCTGTCTTCCCAAGGTGCCAGTAGCACCGACAATCAAGATATTCATGAGGGATTAGTAACGATTCTTAAGCTTTATTAAAAGAATGGTAACAAAAATCGGTTTATTAAGAAAGGTTACGAAAATTAGTGAGTCGTGAAAAGAAGTGGCGAGAGGCGAGAGTTGGTAAGTTGTCACTTATCTACTTGTCTTTCTTGTCCCCCGACTCCCGACTCCCGACTCCCAACTCCCGACTACAGAGCTTCTTCTTCATCTCCTTGAATCTTGAGTAGGAGATAACCTAGAACTATACCGACGAAGATTAAGCTGAAGGATAAGATAGCAGCAGTAAACATTTCGCTCATGGCGATAATTCTCCTAACGTGTTGCTTGCTCAAGATTACAGTGAGCCTAGTGTAAAGTATTTTAAAACAATTCGCGCTTGGCTTGGACACTCACCAGTTATCAGCTCTCAGTGGCTAGTGACTAGTGACTAGTAATCTAGATGAAGAATTTAGATGCTAGCCCACTAGCTGCTAACCACTAGCCACTACCCACTCACAAATGACTAATGCACCGCTAGTATGGATATCTCAACGACAACCTACAAAACAAGCGATCGCCCCCGTATTGCAATTGCTATGGGAGATCCGGCGGGAATTGGTGCGGAGGTAATTTTGAAAGCCTTGGCAGACCGACAATTATGGGCAGCTTGTCAAATTACGGTGGTTGGTAACAAGCAAGTCTTGCTGGATACATACGATCGATTGCGTCAAAGCCCCTATTGCCCGCTAGATAGTTATGTCCACCCAGATGAGTTGAACATTCTTGAGGTGGAAGTTGTGAGGAAAATGGTAGGCGCAGTCAAGCAGGGTACGGGTAATGCAGCTAGCGGAGCGATGAGTTTTGCTTATTTAGAAACTGCGATCGCCCGAACTCTGGTAGGAGAGTTTCACGGGATCGTGACAGCACCGATTGCCAAATCAGCATGGAAAGCCGCAGGATACGATTATCCAGGGCAAACAGAATTACTTGCCGAAAAAGCTGGAGTCGAACGATTTGGGATGCTATTCGTCGCGCGATCGCCTCATACTGGCTGGACGCTACGCGCTCTCCTTGCAACCACCCATATCCCCTTGCGCCAAGTCTCAGAGGCACTCACACCGCAATTATTGACTCGCAAGCTAGATCTGCTAGTGGAATGCTTACAACGGGATTTTGGCGTAGAACAACCAAGAATTGCGATCGCGGGTTTAAACCCTCACAGTGGCGAGCAGGGACAACTGGGACGAGAAGAAGTTGACTGGTTAAATTCTTGGTTAGAAACAGAACGTCAAAATCGCCCCAATCTTCAATTAGAAGGCTTGCTACCACCCGATACTATGTGGGTTAAGCCAGGGATGGCGTGGTATGGGAAGGGACTAGGGAGCAGGGGGCAGGGAGCAGGGGAGACTAGGAGACTAGGAGCAGAGGAGACTAGGGGCAAAGGGGCAGAGGAGCAACTACCAATTACCAATTACCAATTACCAATTACCAATTACCATCCTGCTGATGCATACTTGGCACTTTATCACGACCAAGGACTCATTCCAGTTAAGCTAATGGCGTTCGATCGCGCTGTTAATACTTCCATCGGTCTTCCCTTCATCCGCACTTCTCCCGATCACGGCACGGCTTTTGATATTGCTGGCAAAGGTATTGCTGATGCAACTAGCATGAAAGCCGCAATTCAACTCGCTACAGAATTAGTCCACACCAGAAACAGCGCCACACCGACTACCAACTACCAATTACCAATTACCAATTAGTTAAGATACATCCTAAGATAGATGCCACGGTTTTGTAATCTACCAACAGTCTGATAGTATTTATCGCGATCGCAGTAGATTATCAAAGAAATCATGAGCAATCAACTTCGTAACCTACTAATCGGCGCTGGAGTCGCTGCTGTTGGCGCAATTGGCACTAAAGTAGCGGTTGACTATTTCAAGAATCGCGGTCAAGAAGAAGTCGTAGATGCCAACCAAGGCGATGCTGAGGCAACCTCGGCTGAGGAAGTGGCTTACGCAACTGTAGAACCCAGTTCCGTTCAAGCATTTCTCGATAAAAGTTTTGGTACTCCTGGTCGTTACACGCCTAATCGCCCGCCAAAAGTATTTGATTATCAGGGTAAGCAATACATGGTGATTTGGGCTTACGATAACAAACAGCAAAAAAATCAAATGCTGGCTTTTATCTACACGGGTCAAGGTCGTGACATGATTGCCAGTGTGGGATACACTGCTCAGAAAACTGACTACAATCTCGAATTAGCGAACACGCCTTTTGTGATTGAAGTCAATGGCAAACAAATTAAATCGGGACAGTCGGAAACCAGCGGTACAAATGATGTCGATTTTGTACTAGCGGCATAGCACTTTGAAATTTGACGATTTGCTAAATACCCCTACTAAAACTCCGTCCACCGATCTTGAGGGAGGAAGGAACGTTCTTGAGGAATCGGTGCAACTGGTTCGGTGAGGGTAAATGTTCCAGCCTCAATCCATTGTTTCAGCTCCCTGGCAACTTGCCGCGATAAGGCTATGCTTGCCAAGGGAGCAACTCTGACAGACTTACCATCGATCGCCATCCGTCCAGATTTGAGTTGAGCGTAGCTAACTAGCCCAAAAGTCGGACGCACGCGGCGGGGGATGGAAAAGTCTACAATCGGTGCAACCAGATCTCTATCTTGCACGGCACAGTTAGCGACGACTGCTTCAGTTAAAACTGGTAAGGGTACGCCCACACCCAACATCAAAGAAGGACCGTAGCTTTTGAAATAACAACCGCGCACCCACTGAGGATTCATTTGCTTGGCATCGCCGATCAGAGCTAAAGTGGCGGCGGGACCGATGGGGGTTTGATTCGGTAAGCGTTTTTGGAGGGGAAAATGCTGCGTCCCTTCCCATGCGATGTAACCAACACCGCCACCTAAAAATATGCGCGTACCGATGCCAATCAGTTGCAAGTCTGGGTCGTTGAATAAAGGGGAAATAGCGCCAGGGTTGGAATAAACCGCATTGCCTAAGCGAGGTTGCAAAGGACCGAGATAGGTAAACAAGGGGCGATCGCCACCATTGACACCAACGATAAAATTTTGATAGAGATTGCGGGGATTAAATAAATAAAACTGATTGATCGTCTCGCGGCTAATTGTTGTTTCAAAGTTAGCTCTGGGGTAGCAATCCGTTACCTGTCCTACAGCACGCAACTGGACTGTTTTACCAGCAATTAAGTCAGCAATAACGTGTCCGCCACCTTTAACTATCTGCGTTTTAGGTTCGCTGACACTCAGGCGAGATTCTTCCCCGTCTGCGGCTTCAGCTGCCTGCGTTGCGCCTAAATATAAATCCACCGCCCCGAAACCAGAGTAAGCGGGTACGCCATCTAACCAGCAGCGTCGAATTTTAATTGGTGGATCGGTATGCCCCAGGTTAATTATCGCTCCCGAAGACTCCATTGGCTCAAATGTGCCAGTGGTGACGACATCAACTTCTTTGGCTGTTTGGGTAATGCCTACCTCTACCACCCGTGCTTTTAATTCTTCTACCGTTAAGACAACAGCATGTTTGCGGCTAATTTTATCGTTAATTTCAGCAAGCGATCGCATTTGACAGTGACCAGTGACCAGTGACCAGTAACCAGTTATCTAACAATTAACAACTAACAACTCTTAAATCTTTGATTTATCAAGACTACGCTAGAAAAAACGATCGCGCTACCTAGCAACGATATGAGCGTAGGTACTTCGTTCAACCACATCCACCTTTTCTATGAATCTAACGCAAATTACCCTAACAGCATACTGAACAAGCACGTATATGACGAAGGAACGAGAAATATTGATTCCTCGCCCGTTTGCCAAATGGCAAATACGCAATCTTGAAACTACAGGTTTGAAACTACAGGCGTTCTGTAACTGCTAACTCTTCTGACAATTCCGAGTTCTGCTGCTTCATACTTTGTAAATGTTCCAACAGCGACTCGATTTCTGCTTTGAGCTGGAAAAACTCGACCAGCCGCTCTTGCTGGTAAGGTGGTTTTTTGATCTCTCTTGCTGGAGTGCTGTGAGTCGATGCATCCGAGCTTTCGATCGCAGCCTGATAAGAGCCAATTGTTACTTGAGCGCGGGTTACACTTGATGAACTGGTTGACATCTGAAACTCAGTAGTTATATTTGCCTACTCACACCGATTCCAATATTCTATATCGATCTGGGGGCGACCACAAAATTAAACTGTGGCGGTTTTAGAACTGGCAATTGGAAGTTGATGATGTGAAGCAGCTACCATCAGGTTAGACTAGAGATAAGAAGCTTTACCTCTGCCTCGTGCAGGATAGCTTTTTGGTTATAAAAACTACCCTTTTTGCATTCCAAATCTGTTGCATTCCGAACCCGTGACTCTAAGCCTGTCTGCTAATACATCATCAAATTGCCAAAATTGGTCTGGACTGATAGAAACATATCGGCAATATTTGCCTGTTACCGACCAAACTCCAGTTGTAACTTTATTAGAGGGGAACACACCCCTAATTCCCGCCCCTGCGATCGCGGCTCAAATTGGCAGACAGGTGCGCGTACTCGTTAAGTATGATGGATTGAACCCCACGGGTAGCTTCAAAGACCGAGGCATGACGATGGCAATCTCCAAGGCAAAAGAAGCCGGAGCCAAAGCTGTCATTTGTGCCAGTACGGGCAATACCTCAGCATCAGCAGCAGCTTACGCGCGACGCGGCGGAATGCGAGCTTTCGTCTTAATTCCCGATGGCTACGTCGCTCTAGGAAAACTAGCACAAGCTTTGCTGTATGGAGCAGAAATACTAGCAATCAAAGGCAACTTCGATCGCGCCCTAGAAATTGTGCGCCAGATGGCAGAGACTTATCCAGTGAATTTGGTGAATTCGGTCAATCCCTATCGTTTAGAAGGGCAGAAAACCGCAGCATTTGAGATTGTTGACAATTTAGGCAACGCCCCCGACTGGTTGTGCATTCCCGTAGGCAATGCAGGAAACATCACTGCATATTGGATGGGATTTTGTCAATATCATAGTCTAGGGAAGTGCGATCGCTTACCTAAAATGATGGGATTTCAAGCAATTGGCGCTGCTCCCCTAGTCACGGGACAAGCCGTAACTCACCCTGAGACAATTGCTACAGCTATCCGCATTGGCAACCCCGCCAGCTGGCAAAAAGCGATCGCGGTACAAACAGCTAGTGCGGGAGAATTCAATGCTGTCAGCGATGCCGAAATTTTGGACGCATACCGTTTTCTCGCTGCCGAAGAGGGCATTTTCTGCGAACCCGCCAGCGCTGCTTCTGTGGCTGGATTATTCAAGGTGAAAGATCGAGTTCCTAGTGGTGCAACCGTTGTTTGCGTTTTAACCGGAAACGGCTTGAAAGACCCAGACACAGCCATCAACCACAGCCAAAATACGTTTAAGCAAGGCATTGAGCCGACATTGGACTCGGTAGCAAAAGTCATGGGATTTTAACAGTTATCAGTGACTAGTGGCTGGTGGCTAGTGGCTAGAATTGAGTCGAGGCACTAGCCACCAATCACGAGCAACTCGCAAATCTATCTTCCGTCGCTAGACGAATCTATCAGTTTTGGCAGATGGTGGAATGAATCGTAGCTGCCACGACTACATTAAATGCTATCAACTCGTTTTTTCCGCTTCTTCCGCTATCTCAACTGGAAGACTTTGACAAAAAC